>JAFGUM010000178.1 GCA_016938515.1 Spirochaetales bacterium
AGGGGGATTGAGCCGAGCGCGGTAACAACGCGTACGTGCATACCCGCGGCTGATGATAGTTTTAACAGTTCACGTTCTATCTGAGCAGCCAAATCGTGGGTTGGTGTAACGACCAGCGCTTGCAACAACCGCGACGATTCGTCCAGAGCAGACAGTATAGGCGCAACATACGCGAACGTCTTGCCGGTACCCGTCGCGGAGCTGATGTATGAGTCGTGTCCGTTTGCCACGACTGGCATGGCCGCTCGCTGTATTTCAGTGGGGGTACTGAACCCCAGCGCCGCGAAAGCCTGTGCTACGGCGTCGCTGAGCCCGAGTTCCGAAAATTCATCCATTTGCGAATAATCGCACGAAACGTCAGTGGATAGCAAGTATGCGTCCTCCGGACCGTGGTAATAGATTGCCAAATGAAGCGCTTTTTCATATAGTAAGCGCTCATGAATCTAGAAGCCTTTATACTCGGGTGCGGCGGTATGATGCCGTTACCCCATCGTCACCTCACGAGCGTGCTCCTCAGGCGGGAAGGGGATTTGTTTCTCTTCGACGCCGGGGAAGGAACCCAGGTTTCGCTCAGGCGACTCAACCTGAGATGGAAAAAAATAAACGCCATCTTCATATCGCACACGCACGCAGACCACGTCACCGGGTTGCCGGGTTTGCTGATGCTGTCGAGCCAGGTGGACAGAGACGAGCCGTTGTACGTATACGGGCCACCAAAGATTGCCGAATACGTTGAAACGAGCAGACGTGTACTCGATATGTATATCAACTACGATATCATAGTCAAGGAAGTAGAAGCCCCCGCAATCTGCTACGAAGGCGATGGCTTTCGCGTCAGGGCTTTTCCGTTGCGACACACCAAGACGTGCTATGGGTACGCATTAGAAGAAGATGCGCGACCCGGTGCTTTTTATCCCGAGAGAGCCAAAGAGCGTGGCGTACCGATGGGTCCCCTGTGGTCCAGATTGCAAGCGGGCGAGACAGTACTCGCTGGAGACGGTTCTGAGGTCTCGCCGCTGGACGTTCTTGGCCCGCCTCGCACGGGCAGGAAGTTTAGCTACGTTACAGACTCGCTGTACTTTCCCGAGATAGCTAGCGAGGTAGCCAACTCCGACCTGCTCGTCTGCGAAGGAATGTTTGAAAAGGACTTGCTGGCAAGCGCGATTGAAAAAAAGCACATGGCTGCTTTTCAGGCGGCGACGCTGGCGAAGGACGCTGGTGGAGTAAAAAAGCTGGCGCTTATTCACTATAGTCCGCGCTACGCGGATCAGGAGTTGCGCGTATTGCTGGACGAGGCGCGCGCCGTATTTCCGGATACGGTGCTATCGAAGGATAGAATGCGTTTTACTCTCGACTACGTAGATTGATCATGAGATCGCAGAGTTCTGCCCCACCGCGGTAACCGCTGGCGGGGTATTGTTGTTTGCTGGACAAAACCAACGATTTCATGGGGGATCGTATGATCGAAGTACAAAGCCTCGTCAAGCGTTACGGCTCCTTTGAAGCCGTACGGGACGTAAGCTTCAGCGTGGGTGCCGGTCGGGTTGTCGGGCTGCTTGGGCCTAATGGTGCGGGCAAGACGACCATCATGAAGGTTTTAACGGGTTACCACCGACCCAGTTCCGGAAGCGCGACGCTCGCTGGCCGCGATGTGGTCGCAGATCCTATCGGCGCCAAAGCCCTCATAGGCTATCTCCCGGAAGGCGTTCCGTTGTATCTGGATATGTCGGTGTACGAGTTTCTTTCGTTCGTCGTTGACGCTCGCAATTTGCCCCAGGCTGGGCGCAAGCAGGCGATTGACAGGGCTATGGAAGCGTGTGGCCTTGGCAAAGTGGCGGGCGTGAGGATGGAGCGCCTATCCAAGGGATACAGGCAACGCGTCGGCCTGGCGCAGGCTATAGTGCATGACCCGGACATACTCATTCTGGACGAACCGACTACCGGTCTCGATCCAAACCAGATTCTGGAAATTCGTTCGTTGATCCGTTCGCTCGGCGCTGAAAAGACGGTCATTCTATCTACGCACATTCTCCAGGAAGTAGAAGCCCTGTGCTCTGAGGTTCTCATCCTTAATGAAGGCAGGATCGTAGCTCAGGGAAGCGCCGCGGACATCGCGGCTCGAATGCCAGGGGAGGAGAGACTGGACTGCTCCGTAAAAGGAGCCACGCCGGCAGCCATCGAAGCTCTTTCCAGAGTAGCCGTAATCCGCGGCGTGCAGGTGCTCGGTAATACGCCCTCCGAACGTCCGGCCGTGGATATAGAGAAAATCCGTGTCGTAGCAGATTCTGGGCATGGTGATGAAGCCGCGGAGGCGGTTTTTGACTGGGCCGCGTCTAATGGCGCAAAGCTTCTGGAATTACGGCGGGATCGATTGTCGATGGAAGATATCTTTGTTCGTCTTACCAGGGAGGACACAGTTTCATGAGGGGAAGCGTGACGGTAGCCCGCCGGGAGATTGCGGCGTACTTCAATTCTCCAGTGGCGTACATTTTCATAGTTTCATTTTTGTTGACGTGCGGGGTTATATTCTTCTTTCTCGAACGCTTTTTCGCCGTTGGCCAGGCAAGCATGCGGGGATACTTCTCACTGATGCCGTTTGTCCTTTCAGTACTCGCTCCGGCGCTGACGATGCGACTGTGGGCAGAGGAGCGCAGGGCTGGCACCTATGAGCTTCTGCTTACCATGCCGTTCCGGGACGGCGATATGGTGTTTGGCAAGTACCTGGCTTCGATGGCGGTGATAGGCGTTGCGTTGGCACTCAGCGTTCCAGTACCACTACTGGTGTCGCTATTTGGTAGACTGGACCCCGGAGTAATACTGGCGGAATACCTGGGCGCTGCATTTATGGCTTCTGCCGCGGTGGCTATAGGACAGGCTGTATCCGGTGCCTCAAGAAATCAGATGAGCGCGTTTATGATAACCGTGCTCTCGCTTTTGTTCCTGAGCCTGTTATCACAGCTGACATCGTGGGTGGCATTGCCCGCGTGGCTGGCTTCAGCTGTCAACTGGGTGTCACTGTCGTATCACTTTGTGTCGTTCTCCCGCGGCGTCGTGGATACGAGGGATCTGGCCTACTTCGCTCTCATTACCGCTGGCAGCCTCTACGCGACCGCGCGCGTCGTAACAGCCGGGCGATGGAGGTGAGCAGATGATTCCAGAACTTATCAAGAGGGAACGGACGCTGTTCATGCTCAGCGTCAGCGCGCTCGCACTCGCGGCCATAGCGTCGACCATGTACTTTGCCCGCATTGATCTTACCGCTTCCAGGGAAAATACGCTTTCAAAGGCTACCCGACAGCTGCACCGCGAGCTGGCTGAACCGGTGCGGATTACGTATTTCGTTTCCAGAAATCTGGCTGATCGTCATCCAGGACCGGCGGCTATAGAAGACCTGCTACGGGAGGTTGAATCGGCAAACGCCGGGCGCGTGCGCGTGCGCATCGTTGATCCAGAGAAAAATCCGGAAGAGCCAGAAGCGTTTGGCCTGGTGCCGCAGCAGATGCAGGTTGTTGAGCGTTCAGAACAGCGCCTGGCTCTTGTATATACGGGTATCGTCGTAGAATATCTGGACAGGTACGAGACTATACCGGCCATACTGTCTACCGAGACTCTTGAATACGAACTCGTCAAGGCAATCAGGGCAGCGGCAGGCGGCACTAGAACCATCGTAGGCCTGCTCGTCGGTGATGACGACAAAACCCTGGCTGAAGACTATCAGACGCTGTACGGTTCACTAGCCAGGGCTGGCTACGAAGTGAGGGAGATACGGCGTGGAGAAACGGTTGATGACGACGTGGACCTTCTATTCATTCTGGGAAATACGGCAATAGATCGTTATGACACAGCATTTATAGACGCATTCGTGATGCGCGGAGGCTCTACGTTCTTTGCGGTAAAAGCCGTGGATGTAAGGCCGGAGCAGGGCTTGGCCGCGAAGGAACTTCCAGAGGGAGGCGTGCTTGCGCTGCTGTCCGCCTATGGGTTTTCAGTGTCGCGACAGCTTGTTCTCGACCAGTCCAACCTGACGGTACCATTCCAGATGGCATCGCCAACCGGGGGCTACCGGATACAGTACATACGCTATCCGCACTGGGTGGCCGTAGACGCGCGGTATACCGATGCCGAGAGCCCTTTGACATCAAGGTTCGCAGGGCTCGACCTGTACTGGCCCAGTCCCATCGACATACAGCCGGCTCAGGGTGTCATGTACAGGGAACTGGCAAAAACGACGACGCAGGCGTGGCTTCAGGCAGAGCATTTTGCCGCCAGCCCCAGCGATCAGGCTCTTTTCAGCGTAGAAAGGGATGAGACGCTCGGACAATACCTGCTCGCGGCATCAGCCACGGGAATATTTACCAGCGCTTTTAACGCTACTGATATGCCATCAAGAGAAGGTGCGGCTCCACCACCAGCGCCTCAGTCGGTTGTATCCGCCGCTACCCGTATGGTCGTTGTTTCTTCCGGTGATTTTCTTACAGACCTTATGAGAATGAGCGAATCGACGTTCAACGCTACGTTCGCAGTAACAGCCGCTGATTGGTTGACCTCGAGCGACGATCTCGTAGCCATACGATCCAGAACAGCCGCTGACGATCGTCTCAACAAAGTGCGAGACGAGGGTCTGAAAGACCTGCTCATTACGCTTACCTACATTGTTACGCTCATCCTTGTACCCCTTGGCGTCATAGCGTACGGCTTTGTGCGAGCCGCGCGCAGGAATCGCGTAGAACGCGAGTGCCGTGCCGGGAAAGGAGTAGAGGCATGAACGAATACGCGTTCAGAAAAAAGGCTCTTATAGCCATCAATAGTGTGCTTGCTACGATGATCGCGCTTGGTATCCTGTTTTCCCCGTCGTCTGAATCTAATAGAGCAGCCCGGAGAGACGTTCTGTCCAGCGCTGAAAAAGCAGCTTCGATTCGCATTCTTGGTAGCGAAGCGGTATCACTGAAGCGTTCGGGTGCTGGGTGGGTGCTTGAAGACGATGGGGGGTTGTTGCCAGCCGAATCATCCAGGATAGAAGCATTTTTGCAGGCGCTTGACGATATAGAGAGCCTGGAGCGCGTATCCGTCGATAGCGGGTCCAGAGCATCGCTCGGTCTCGATGAGACAACAGCGCGCGTAGTGGAAATTCTCGACTCAGGTGGCTTGATGCTGAGCCATTTTCTTGTAGGCAACTACGCCCAAGCTCCCGGCGAAGTCTACATTGCATTTCCCGATGAAGATGAAGCGTATTCGGTTGACTCTGGAATCGCTTCGTACATTCTTGGCAAGCGTTCCAGCTGGCTAAACCTCCGGGTGTGGTCGACCGCTGTGTCTGTCGATGACATTCAGAGCCTTGAGGTAGCGGGAGTGCTGGACGACGGAACAGGTGATACCAGAGAAATTTCGTATAGCGTGGTTCGCTCCGGCAGAGAATGGAAATCAGGTGAGACGGTGATGGACGCCAGCGCGGTTGAAGCGTCGCTACGCGCTATCGCGGCATTGCGAGGTGACGACTATGCCCCGTCTGCTGAGCCCGCCGGGGAACCTTCTCTAGTCGTGACGCTTGAGCTTGCCAGTGGTGAGGCTCTACGTCTCGACATCGAAGCAAAGAGAGCAGATGGAAAGTACCCGATAACATCGTCGCAGCGCAGCAGGCGCCTGTATCTACCGGCCTGGGCTCTTACTGAAGCCGTAAAGCCGCTGGAAGCCCTGAGCGAAGATTACTGACCGGCCAGGTAGGCTCTGAACTTTTCGGGATCGGGTTTGAAGGCCATGATTCTGGCGTCAGAGTCCGACCGCGATTTGCTGAGAGCGGCCATGGCTTCTCCTATGAGCCTGTCGGCGTCTACGAGCCTGCCTGCTCTCGATGACAGGCCCATGTATACGCCTGATCCAGCCTGCGCTGCCTTAAACTGGAACGATGACGCAAGTTTTTTAAGCAGCTCTTCGCTCATGCGCACCGCGTGATCAACGTCTATGTTTGGCAGGATAAAGGCAGCACCGCCGTCACCGAAGAGAAACGCCATATCTTTGAAGCTGAAGTAGTCCCTGATGGTAGTGGCGAAGAGGTTGAACTCTTCTTCGCCGCGTTTTGAACCATCAAGTGACGCTATGAGCAGCGATAGATCTTGTTCGAACGAAGCGGCGCGGCGTAGCTCCGCGCCGAGCCGCTCGCGCAGGTACGCTTCCCAGCCAAGGCCGGATTCGTCGTCGAAAAGGCCGCGTGGTCCGGAGAGTATGCCATCCGGCAGATCCGCTGGATGGAGAATTACCGGTTTTGACGGCTCCGGCGCCGTGGGGGCGGGCGCTATGCCAGCCGGTTCTACGGCTGCAGCGGGCTCTACAGCTGCAGCGGGCTCCATAAACGGCTCTTCCGCGTATAGCGCGTGTTCCTCCAAAGGAGGCGCGGGCCGGGCTGTAGCCTCGGAGAATACCGTGCGCGCCTGGTTGGGCTCACGCGAATCATGACTCGTGTTGGACACGACGATAAGCCATGCTACCAAAGCGGCAAACATGACCATCAACGCCATAGCCGCATCGCGTATCGGGTAGAACAACGACTCCTGGCTCAGCGTCACGTACAGCGCTTCCAGTGTAAGGCTGGACGGCAAGGAGCTTGAGAAGCTTGACGTTGAACCCTCAGGCCGTTCAAACGATAGACCTTTGGCATCGCGACGATAGTACGGCGACGCTCCAGGCATCGCGTACAGCACTTCGCCACTGGCGTCTTTGACTATAAGGGCCAGCAATCGTTGCTCGTGGCGCCAGGCTTCGGAGGCAGCGTGCCGCCACGCGTCGCCAAGCGCATCCGGGGGGGCTGAAACAATCGCAAGCGCGTCGTTTCTGATATCGGCAAACGATGCTCGTGCCTCGGCTCTTCCCGCTCCCAGCGCGATGGAGATCCGGGCTACCGGCCATGCGGCTATCGCCGCGACTATAAGGCCAGTACCAAGAGCTATCAAAAGTGGTCCACGTTTCATGGTAAAGCAGTATAATCCCATTATCGTCGTTTTGGAACCGCAAGGAGGATATATGTCAACAAGACTCCGCAAGCTTCCCTCTGGATGGTATCCGCTCGTACGCAGGGAGCTTGAAGCTACGCTCGGGGCGTGGACCAGGTTGGATGAAGCCGCCGTGGCACCGGGAGCCGTCGCCGCAGTCGCTCCGCACGCGGGCTGGTACTACTCTGGGCGGATAGCCTGGTCGGCATGGCGCTCCGCTATGCACGCGGATGCCGTGGTCGTGCTGGGCGGACACACACCTGGCGGTTATGACTTCAAGTTTTACCCTGAAGATGGTTTCGAAACTCCATTGGGAACACTTGAAAGCGACGGGGATCTTACCGCGGAACTCGCACGGTGGTCGAATGCGGTAGAAGATCATTCTGCGGACAACACCATCGAGGTACACCTGCCCATGGCTGCGGCGCGATTTCCCGGTGTGCCAGTATCGTGTTTCAGGATACCCAACGACGAGCGGGCGATTGGATTTGGCAGCGCGCTGGCAGAATATGCGCGTCGTACCGGAAAACATCTATTCGTGATTGGCTCTACAGACCTTACCCACTACGGCAGCGCGTACGGCTATGAACCAGGGGGCAAGGGTTCTGATGGATTTCCGTGGGCACGCAGAGCTGACCAGGCAATAATGGACGCATTCAAGAAGATGGACGAACAGACAGCGCTCAGGCGAGCAGAAGAAGACGCGTCGGCGTGCTCGGTAGGAGCGGCTGTAGCCGCGATAGCGTACGCCAAGGAACTGGGAGCGGATTGCGCAAGACTGCTTATGAGGGGATCCAGCGACGAGCTGACCCCCGATGCTGATTCATCCGTAGGGTACTGCGCCATGGCGTTTCTGAAGCGTTCTCAGGGTTCCAGGTCGACTACGACAGCCTTGTAGCTTCTGCCCCGGTCAAACTCGTTTCTGAACATTCCAAAAGACGTACATCCGGGAGACAGGATGACGACAGAGCCTGATGTCGAAGCGGCGTCCGCGGCAGCCACTGCCAGGGTTATCTGATCAAACGGGCCTTCGTAGGCAAGGCCTTCATCTTCCAGCACCCGCAGTATTTTGTCTGTGCCGCTGCCGGCGAGCAGGATTATTGCTCCTGCCGCGCGGTAAGCGCTTCGGGCAGCGTCAAAGTCAAGCTGCTTGTCGGTACCGCCCGTAATGAGTACGACCCGTTCATTAAACGATGAAACCGCCGCGGCCACGGCTTCTGGCACCGTCGCCGCCGAATCGTTGTACCAGCGGACGCCTCGTCGCGAGCGCACGAGTTCCAACCGGTGCTCTATACCGGGAAACGACGAGGCGGCCTCGGCGATGGCTGCAGGTGGCGCTCCGCATGCCCACGCGGCCAGAGCGGCTGCCGCAAGGTTCCTGCGGTTATGGTAACCAGGAATCAACACCGTTTCGGGAACGAGAGTGATGGGGGCAGAGTCGGGCAGGAACCCGGTACACGCGGATGTGCCTTCGGGTACGACGCAGCCGTACGTTCCCGCTGCCAGTGATGATCCGTAGCCGAGTACTCGTGCCTTTGTCTCCGACGCAAAAGAAAGACCGTATGGGTCGTCGGCGTCGTACACTGTCCAGTCCGCTTCGTTCTGGTCGGCGTATATGAGCCTTTTATCCGCGACGTATGCGTCCATGGTGCCATAGCGATCCAGGTGATCGGGAACTATGCGCGTGAGCACCGACACAAACGGCTTCAGTACGCCCTTGCCCTTCAAATCTCCAAGTTGCCAGCTTGACAGCTCTAGTACTACCACGTCGTCGGGCGTAAGCTCGGACAAAAACCCGAGCGGAGAGACCGTAATATTGCCTCCCAGGAATGCCTTCTTGCCGGAATTGTTCAGTATCCACGCGAGGGCCGTCGACGTTGTAGACTTACCTTTTGAACCGGTTATCGCGGCGATGGGCGCGGGGCATAGCCGTAAGAACATGGAAAGATCGGTTTCTACGGCCGTGGCAAGGCGGAGGTACTCGTTGTCAGGGCGCACAGCCGGGTTTTTGACGACAAAATCCGCATCCCGAAAATCCGACTCTTCGTGTCTGCCGAGTACAAAGCGAATGTCAAGGTCGGATAGCGCTGAAACGGAAGCGGCGAGCGTGGACTCGTCTTTGGTGTCTGTAACGGTGACGAGCGCGCCACGTTCTGCTAAAAACCGCGCAGAAGCTACGCCACCGCCATTCTGGCCAAGTCCCATGACGGTAACGCGCGTACCTTCGAGCTTATCGAGTCGAATCGATTCCATAACTGAGGGCGTACTCTTTCTGTTCTCTGTCGTTGAGGTAAGCCTCGGTGCCAAATCGAGCCAGAGTCGCCTTCCACGCCTCTGGCACCCGGTTTCGGAGGGCTTCAAATTCTGGAAGCGACTCAGAGAATTTTTTGTCTCTGAGTGTTTCCTGTATGCGGCTTATTTCTGGCTCCAGAAATTTAATGGCATGGTGAAGAAACGGGATAAATGACCTGCGTCCATCTGAGGTAAGGATAGGCGATGTTGCGCAGACCGTTTTGTATTTGCAGAATACGGGGAAGAAAGGGTATATACGCTTTCCTGGTTGTACGAACAGCTTGGTAAAGAATTTTGAAAGGTCGCTGTCCATCCATATACCCCTGACAAGATAACCCTTGCCGGTTTCTCCAATCCACGTCTGTGATATCATCTGCCTAATTCTGAAGGCTTTGGCTCTGCCAGATTCCCACATTACGGCTTCCAATGGGATTATTTCCGATTCAAGGTACAGTCGCTTCGTGGAATACGCCTGCGTAGTGTCGTTGGTGCCTGATTCAAGCGTCTCTGCGTCAAAGGGTCGGGGCAGCAGATCTACTCGTAAAAGATACAAGTACACGTCGTTATCAGCTTTGTACAGGCGGTAGAAGCACGGTTTGAGAATTTCCGCGGGGTCAAAAAAGTACGTAAGACCGGAAAAACACTCTGGTAAAATCGAGCTGAGCTGCGACAGTACATCCCGGATTATGCCTATGTAGTGGGCGTCGGGTATTGGCTTTCGTATATCGTGGTGTATGGGCAACTTTGGAACGAATAGAGGAGAGCTGAGCTCTATAAAAAACTCTTCTCCCTGATTATATCGCATACCGTATGGAGCGTTTCTGGCGCCCTCGGGAATGGTGAGAAGCATCTGGTTTATACCAGAATCGATATAGGAAATCTTGATCTCGTTGAGCAACTGCTCCATATTTCGGACAAGTATATAGATAGATTACCAATAAATCAACGAGACCTTCACGACGTTGCGGGCAGGGTTCTTACGTGCTACTCTAGAGTCGACAGGACTCGTTTACCGCGGGGAGGTTCCAGATGACAGAGCGTTGCCTTCGTATGCTGGCGGTGCTGGTTTTTAGCCTGGCCGTGCAAGGACTCGTGGCCCAGGACAAGGCTGCCGCGATGATTGAATTCTCGAGCGGTGAGGATATAGTCGTCATACGCGCTGGACGCCGCCTCCCGACCAGCGATCCTATCGGGCTGGAACTATACCAGGGCGATCAGATACAAACAGGCCGGGGTGTTTTTGTAGAACTACGGGTCTTGGCTGGCTCATCGCTGATAAAACTGGCAGAGAATACGACGTTTGTGCTCGAGCGTCTTTCCGACGGGGAAACATCGCTCCGGCTCGTGTACGGACGCATACGCGCCAAGGTTACGAAATTGGCCGGCTCAGACACATTCACGGTCGCGAGCGCGCAGGCCATAGCCGGCGTCAGGGGTACAGATTTTGGCGTAGACGTCGTAGCTACCAAAGCGATGTCGGTCGGCGCGACGACGACCAGGGCCTACTGTTTTGAAGGAGCCGTTGAGGTTACCGCGTTCGTGCAGCCTGGATCTCTCGCCGATGAAGGACTTGAACCGATACCGCGAGCCTATATTGTAAACGCCGGTGAGATGCTCAAGGTTGAAGGTGACGCTCGAAACGCCGAAGCCACGAAAGAATCGCTTGATGACGCTATCCGTGAGTACTGGAAAGCCAACGACTACGTTGAAGACATCGAAGCCGACGAAACGCCATCCGTGGCGGCAACGCCTACGGAGCCAGAGGCGCCAGTTGTAGATGAACGGGCCATTTTTGAGAGAGGATACGCTGAGGGCTACGCGGTGGCAAGGGCGGAGTTCGAACCAGCGCCCGATTACGTGCCGGCGGGGTACATCAGCGAGTCAGAACTCGAAGAGGTACGAGACGCTGCTCGCCTGCAAGCGGGAGGCATAGTCGCGGCCAGCCTCATAGGAGTGGGGGGTGCGGCGATGGCAGCCTGGGGAGGCGTTCAGGCGGCTTCGGGAGACAGTGCTGGCGCCGTGTACTCGCTTACTACCGCTGCGTATATAAGCGCCGCTGCCATCCCGTTCCTCATACTGGCGTTATTCGCCAACCCGTAACCGGCTTTGCAAACTCTGCGCCCAATCGCGGAATCCAGGAAGCTCTTTTACAATGCATCTGCATTTTGAAAGAGCTTCCACAGGCAATCAGCGCGAAACACCAGTGCTTCCCATATGCTCGCTGATGAAAGCCCGGTACCAGGGCAGTTCCAGCAAGTCCTCATGGGTGCCAAAGCCGCGGATCGCGCCACCCTCCAGGTATAGCACCTTGTCTACGTACTGAAGCGTAGACAAGCGGTGAGAAACTACTACGTAGGTAAGTCCAGCGAACAGCTCGTCAAGCCGCTTCATCAGGCGCTCTTCGTTTGCAGCGTCGAGGCTCGCCGTAATGTCATCGAACAGTAGCAGTGCAGGCTTTCTGGCTATGGCGCGCGCTATTGCCATGCGCTGTTTTTGCCCGCCGGAAAGGCTTACGCCGCGCTGCCCCACAACGGTGTGCTCGCCTTTGGAGAACGATCGTAGCTCGTCTTTGAGCTGAGCGACTTCTATGGCCATGCTGAATAGCTCGTCTCCCGGTTCGTCCGCTCCAAAGTCTATATTTTCCCGTAGTGTGCCGGAAAAAAGCAGAGCTTCCTGCGGTACGTAGCCAACGCGCGCGCGATACGAAGCCAGGTCAGCGTCGCGAAGGTCAACGCCATTGACGAGAACGCTGCCAGAGCGAGGCGGTACCACACCGAGAAGCAGTTTCATGAGAGTGGATTTGCCCGCACCTACTGGACCTATGATACCTACGCGCTCGCCTTTGCCTATGCTGAGCGAGACGTCCGACAGCGCGTTGCCCGGCCTGTCTCCGTAGTCAAATGATACCCTGTCCAGCACGATGGACTCTATGGCTCCAAGGGGCTCCGGATGCTCCTGTACCAGGGGTTCCGGAAAGGATGACATCTCCTCCAGCCGATCTATGTTGACGAATGCCCGCTTGCCGGAAACGAACAGCTGGGGGATGTCGAGTATAGGGTAGATGAGCATGGACAGGTAGGTATAGAACGCGTAAAAAGTTCCGATGGAAATCTTGCCTGTAACAGCCATCAGCCCGCCTGCGAACACGATACCTACCTGCGCTACATAATCTATATACTGGTAGATGAGGTGCAACACGACTTCAAGTCGAGCTACGGCCATTTCCGTATTCCAGCGGGTAGACAGCACATCAGAGAAAAATCTCTTGTACTTGTCTTCGCAGGCGTAGGCCTTGATTATCCGCACACCGGAAAAACTCATTTCCATTCTCGTATTGATCGCGCTGATTGATTCCTGGTTCTTCCGGAACGTGTCGTATATCTTGTCCTGGGTTACGTAGAACAGCGCTATCATCAGCGGTAGCGGTATCATGGAGAATAGAGTCAGCTTCCAGTCCAGCAGTACCATGGCCGCCAGGCAGAAAATAACCTTGCTTATCGATTCAACCGCCCTGAAAATTCCCGAGCACAGAAACCACGATAGTTTTGGAAAGTCGTAGATATCGTCTGTCAGGCGCGTTACGATATCGCCGGAAGAAAACTTTGAGAAAAACGAGTAGTCTTTGCCCAGAACCTTATTGAAGTAACGTGAGCGGATAGCGTGCTCAAAAACGCTGTTCGTAACGCCACGAACCCCGGGAAACAACGAGGCGACGAGGCCGCCAACGCCTACGGCTGCGAAAATTAGAAGGAGGCGGTTGATTTCACGCATGGGGTCAGAAGCGCCAGGCGATTCAAGCAGGACTTGCATGGTGTCGAGCAAGCGCTTGGTGAGGTAGGGGTAGCTCACCGCCACGGCGCTCGATAGCAGCGTTAGAAAGAACAGCGCGACGATGAGCCAGCGCTTCTCATTCCATATTCTGGCTATCCATCTCACGTGGTCTACGCGCGGCGTATCCGGGTTGGAGGGTGGTAGCGTGCTCATGCCATCTCCGTTTCAGTGTCAAGGTCGGGGAACTGAAGCCTGACCAGTTCGCGATATTCAGGCAGAATAGACACGAGTTCCTCGTGTTTTCCCTGCGCGATGATGCGACCATCTTTGAAAAACAGTATCTTGTCAGCCTTCAGTATTGAGGACAAGCGGTGGGCAACAATAACGGCGGTGCGTCCCTCTAGTAGAACTTCGAGGCTCTCCTGGATGCGGCGTTCGGTGGCTACGTCGACGCTCGCGGTGGCTTCGTCCATTATAATGAGGTCGGTGTCAAAGGCTACCGCTCTCGCGAACGATACGAGCTGTTTTTCTCCCATGGACAAGTTTGAACCGCGTTCGTGTAGTTCTGTAGCAAGGCCATTGGCAAGCCTGTATACGTAGTCGGCCGCGTGTACCGTCTCCAGCGCCTTCATCACGGCTTCGGGTGAAATCGTATCGTCGTAGATTCTGACGTTTTCAAGAATGGTGCCGGGGAACAGGTATATATCCTGTAGCACCAATCCGATGGAGCGTCGCCATTGCCTCAGGTCCAGCGAGTTGAGGGGTTGACCGTCTACGAGTATTTCTCCTTTCATCGCTTCATAGAACTTGCATAGAAGGCTGACTGTAGTCGTCTTGCCAGAGCCCGAAGCTCCCACGAGGGCTACCGTTTCTCCCCTGGCGATGCTGAATGAAACATCGTCGAGTACGGGCTCTCCAGGTTTGTATTCAAAGCATACACCCCGAAACTCTATCGAACGCTCAAACCTGGGTGCTATGGCGTTGCCGGCATATTCTGGAGGCAGATCCATTATGTCAAAGATTCGAGTAAGGGCTACCCTGGCTTGCTGTACGCCGCGTATGTTTTCTCCTATGGAAAACAGCGGCTCAAACAGCCTTACCCCATATTCGATAAACACGAGGAGCGTGCCCAGCGTGAGCGCCCCGGACAGCACTCCCGGGGCTACGAGGCGTATGATGAGTACGATGAACAAGGGGCCACCGATAAAGCTCATAAGACCCATCGCGCTGTATTCAGTCATGCCCGCGCGAATTTCCACGTCTCGCTTTTCCTTGCTCACCGCTTCAAGGCGGGAAGCCGCGTGGCCGGTGCGGTTGAACGCCTGAACAACCTCGATGCCCTGTACAAATTCCGTGGCTATAGCCGTTATTTCCGCGTACTTCCTTCTTGCCTTTTCGTACAGCGGTCTAAGCCTATCAAATATCAGAAAAAAAGCAGCCAGCAAAAAGGGGGATGGGATGAAGATTAGCGCGGCGATCTTGGCGTCCATGGCAAAAAATACCGCGAACATTCCCAGAAAGTAGATTACATTGCCTACGAGCATGATGCCCGTTTCACTGAACAGCTGTTTTACCTTTTCAGTGTCGCTTTCAACCCGGGCCATCAATTCCCCAACGGGGTGCTTGTCAAAATACGATACCGGTAGCGATAGCAGGTGGGAAAAAAGATCCCGCTTGATGGTCGTAACGACATTCAATCCGAGCTTGACGATTGTAATGGTCTGATAATAGGTAAGACCTCCCATCACGACTATTATGGCAAGGTACAGCGACGCGTAGGCTATCATCATGCCGGTATCTGCCCGCGGTATCGCGACGTCTACGAGCTGCCGGAGTATGAGCGGCCCGGCCAGTCGTGCGAGCGTCGCGAGCATCATGGCGATGAAGCCAGCGAGGAACAGCCCGGCAAAAGGCGAAAGGTACGAGAAAAATCTATCGCTGCTTTTGGTTCTTGTAGTGCTACTCATAATTCGAGGCGACTATACAGCGGGGGTGGCGGGAGCGTAAAGCGACAGAACGACTATAACGAACTGGTGAACGAAGAGCCCTCTCAATGCGGCGTTTCGTTGAGGCGTATGATCGCGTCCAGGGCCGATTTCCAGGCTTCATAGCGTTCCGTGTATACAAGGCTTGCGTGCGCATCCGGTTCTACTCTCGTGGAGATTCTAACCATAGCTGCAGAGGCTTCAGCGATGCTCGTATAGTCACCGAGCGCTACAGCGCAGGCGCACGCATCTCCCATCGTCTCGCATTCTGGAGTTCTGGGAACCTCAAGTTCCAAACCAAGCACATCGGCTTTTATGGAACACAAGGCGTCATCCCGCGCCGCACCACCGGAACAGCGCACGGTGTCTATGGCAAACCCGCCGTCTGCGATACGATCGGTGGCGAGGCGCAATCCAAAGGCGATAGACTCAACGACGGCTCTGGCCATTTCCTTGCGGCCGTGCGCAAGCGACAAGCCTATGAAGGCTCCCCGGAGCGAGGGGTTCCATAGCGGCGCGCGCTCTCCGGCGAGATACGGTAAAAAAAGAACACCGCCGGCACCAGGCTCCGCGCGCTCTGCTTCCTGGAATACGCTGTCAGATCCTATACCCGAGTAGCCTGAGACTCCGGAAAACCACTCAAGCGCCTTGCCGCTGGTAGAGAGTCCTCCAGACAGGTTCCACAGCCCCGGGATGACGTGTGGAAGGCTGAAAATGTCTCTGTCGGGGAAGGGCCTGCTGGCGCATACGTTGATGGCCTCGCTCGTGCCAGATCTGTCGCACGCTATACCCGGAGAAACAGAACCGGAACCTACCAGGGCGGCAAGGAAATCTGGAAAGGCTGAGACGATGGGGAGTCCTGCGGGCAAGCCTGTCGCAGTGGAGGCATTGTCGCTTACCGAGCCTATGAGCATCGCCGGGGCTACGTAGGGCGGGAACAGTGCTGGATCGAGACCAAGTCTCGACGAAACCCTGCTATCCCAGATGTACGAGTCGTAGTAGCTATCGGCCAGGTACGATACCGCTCGTGCGCCGAGCATGAAAGCCAGGTACTCGGGGCCGGAAAAAAAACGACGTACCGCGCTTCCGTATACGCTGAGCGCTCGTAATACCTTGGGCAGATAGAATGATGGGTCAACCTGGCGCCCGGCTTCTGCAGCGACTACGGCTGCTTCAATGGTCGCGCTGCGGTCCATCCAGGATGAAGCCCTGCCAAGGGGCAATCCGTCCTCGCCTACGGTCACCAGTGTCGGACCATTGCCCGACACCGCGACCGCGCGTAACCTGGTGCGCAGCGTCGCGGCGTCTAATCCGGCGGCGGCCGTAGCTTCAGCTACGCTACCAGCGCACGCACGTAGCCACTCGATGGGATCTGATTCGTACCCGTGCTCGCCACGGTACAAGCCAACGCTGGCCCTGCCCAGACCCAGCCTCTCGCCCTGAGCATCGGTTAGCAAGCATTTGACCGATGATGTTCCTACGTCTATACCGCAGTACACGTTATTGCGCCCCGGCTACAAGCAACCTGACGTCACATCGATCCGCCCATTCGCACGTAGCGCACGATGCTCCAGGGCACTCGTAAAAGTCTTGTACGCGGTCGAGCTGCAGAAGGTGCCAGGACAGGTCTTCTATATACGAGTCCAGGGCCGCCCGGCGTTTTTTTGCTTCTTCGAGTCTGGCGCTGTACGCCTGGGCGAGACGGGCGCGCACTGAATCTCCTGATCTGTCCCTGCTGGCAAGATCGAAGAGCTCGCGTATTTCGGCGAGAGTCAAGCCGTAATCTTTGAGCTGCTGTACGCGCTTTATCCTTACTGCGTTTCGCTCGGTGTAGCGACGGTGTTCGCCATCCTCTCGACCCTCTGATTTAAGCAGGCCGAGTTCTTCGTAGTAGCGAATGGTTCTCACGGTGAGGCCAAACATTCTGGCAAGCTCGCCTATTTTGTACGATCGTTCGGAAGCCATTAAAATTGACCTTTAACGTAAAGTTGCCGCATCGACAGATTTCTGAGACTCTACGGCTTGCAACGCTACGAGTATACTCCCAGTCTACAAGCATGAACAGACGAAGAGGAGTACTTAATGAATCGATTTCTTGCTTTTGTGTTTACCGTACTAACGCTATCGTCCTGTGCCAAAGAAACAGCTGGACCTGATCCCCTGTCTGTCGCGGTTTTCGTACCAGGCGTCGCTTCAGGAAGCCCTACATACGAGATGCTCGTCGCTGGTGCGACGAAAGCCGTAGCCGAGACAGAAGGCGCTTCCATAAAAATCATAGAAGCTGGCTACGATCAGGCTACCTGGATGGACAGGTTGCGTGACACCGTGGCTTCTGGAGAATTTGGTGTGGTGGTCAGCTCCAATCCGTCACTACCCGAGCTGTGCGCCAAAGTATCAAGAGACTATCCCGCCGTGCGCTTCATAATCGCCGATGCGTACCTGTCGGGCCATCCAGCTATACACACCGTGCTGTACAACCAGAAGGAGCAGGGGTACCTCGTAGGGTACCTCGCCGGACTCGTTACCAAAGAGCGTTCCCCGGGTAAGCCTCCTGTAGCCGGGCTCATAGCGGCTCAGAGATACCCCACGCTCGACAAACTTATTCGGCCAGGCTTTGAAGCGGGATTGCGAGCGGTAGACCCGGATTTCAGGCTCGAATACAGGGAAATAGGCAATTGGTACGATTCTGCGAAGGCTGCGGAGCTCGCTGCCGCGCTGTACGGAGCCGGTGTTGAAGTAATACTCCCCATAGCTGGGTCGGCGGGGCAGGGCGTTGTATCAGTCGCCGATGAGCGCGGCGCTTCTGTGGTATGGTTTGATGGAGCAGGCTACCGTATGGATCCTGATACCGTTATCGGGTGCGCGACCATAGCCCAGGACAAGCTCGTCTACGAGCGGCTCAAATCAGCCCTCGGTGGCGATTCGTCCAGGTACGGAACCGCTGATATCGTTTCCATCCGTGGCGGTTACGTTGGTTTCGATCCTGATGGCCCCGGATACGCGAATCTACCGGAATCGATCAGACTCGCGATGACTACGGCGATTGGCAACCTCGCGGCGGGTACACCGGACTTTTCGTTCGATACATTCTGAGTGTATCCTCACCGTCAATGAACCTGGCAGTTCTTTCTTCTGTACGCAAGTACTACGCATCCACCTCTACGCTTGCGGTAGATGACGCTAGTCTGTCAGTAGAGGCGGGTGAGGTACACGCGCTCGTAGGAGAAAATGGCGCCGGCAAGTCGACGCTGGCGCGCATACTGTGCGGTTTTGAAGTGCCGGATGCTGGTTCCATAGCGGTACGGGGATCGCCCGTCGTGTTTGCCTCGCACAGGGACGCTGAAAAAGCAGGCATAGGCTTTGTACCGCAGTACTCTATGCTCGCTCCTGGATTGACCGCGGCTGAGAACGTAGCCCTGGGGCACGAGCCTGCGCGCCTGGGCGTATTCGTTGACAGGAAACGGGTCATCTACGACTTTTCAATGCTAGCCGAGCGTTATGGCTTTGCCGTGGATCCTGATGCCATGGTTTCTTCGCTGCCAGCTTCTGCCAGGCGTGAACTTGAAATTCTACGGGCTTTGGCCAGAGGTGGCGATGTTCTGGTTCTTGATGAGCCTACGAGTATTCTAGGCGACGAGGATACCAGGCATCTGTTCTCCTTGATACGTCGTCTGAAAGCTGCCGGCGCCGGAATAGTGTATATATCCCACCGAGCAAGGGAAATACTTGACCTGGCCGACAGGATCAGCGTAATGCGAGACGGTAGGGTTGAGCAAACCATACGCGCCAATGAAGTAGACGAATGCGGTCTCGCCGAGTTGATAGTGGGCGGAGGTTCTTGCCTGTCTGGTCAGCTTTCCAGAGGAGCCCCAGGGAAAGCCGCCTTGGTTTTGCGTGGAGTTTCGCTTGAAAGGCGCGGCTCCGGCTCTATGGCGTCTGTTGATTTAGCAGTGCGCGCAGGCGAGATAGTATCCGTAGTGGCCCTTGGGGGTAACGGACTGGATGCGCTGGAAGACCTCGCTGCGGGGGTAGTTGCCCCTGATGCAGGAGACGTGCTCGTATGTGGCAAGCCGATTGCATCTTACGACAAGAGGGTATTGCGTACAGGCATATTGGCATACCTGCCAACCGATCGCGAGGAGCGGGGCCTGTGCATGAGAATGAGCGTCGGGCTCAACGCACTGGCATCACGGCTGTTCTCGTATTCAAGACTTGAGTATGCCATCGGGAAACGCCCTTCATCTGATGTGGCTACCCTTCTTGGTTCTTTTGGGGTGTTCAACTGGCAAGCCAGGCGGGTGGACACGCTATCAGGAGGCAACAGGCAGCGTGTCGTGGCTGCCAGGGAACTAGACGGGTTCTCACCGGTAGTCGTCGCTGCCAATCCGGCTCAGGGGCTGGACCCTTCCGCTCGTTCGGCTCTGTTTGATCGTCTCGAATCGCTACGCGAAGAAGGGGCGGCTGTACTGGTGTTGACTTCTGATCCCGAAGACGCCGCCTTGCTCGCGGATAGAACCTTCGTGCTGTATCGTGGCAAGCTGCGTCTTGTCGACCCACGGGGGATTGACAGCAACCAAATCGCCGCAATGCTCACGGGGGCGGTTGTATGAGGCTCCCACTGCGTGTCAGGATCAAGGATGTGGGAGGTATAAAACCAGCGCTAAAGCTGACCATAGCGCTGGGCTCGGCGGTATGCCTGGCGGCTCTCTCTGCTTTTATATTATCCAGAGAGCCCTTCGCAGCGCTCAGGGCATTCTTCCTGGTTCCTTTTTCTGTACAGAGCACCTTCCTGTCTATGATCGAAGCGTCCGCTCCACTGGCTCTATGCTCGCTGGGAGTCGTCGTGACATTTCGCGCTGGTCATTATAGCCTCGGGGGCGAAGGTCAGGCGTACGCTGGAGCCGTAGCCGCAACGGCCATTGCACAGGCAAGCGCTGCCCACGCAGGGTCAGGAGCTACGCTACTCGCCATCGTCGGAGCGGCCGCGGCCGGCTCCATCGTGGCGGCTATACCCGCTGCGGGTAAACGTTATGCCGGAGCCGATGTACTCCTCACGAGCATACTCGTGTCGCAGGGCGTCATATTCAGCATGGATTGGCTTATCGGTGGTCCTCTGCGAGACTCTTCCATCAATCTGGTAGCGATGAAGGCAATTCCTTCCGCTACCTTGCTGGTACGGTTGGCTCCCCCGGCGACGCTTACCATGTCGCCACTGTTGGCACTCGCACTGTGCTATGCGGGATGGTGGTATTTCGAGAGAAGCCGAGCCGGAGCTGCTCACGATATGTACGGGAAGAATCCACGTTTTGCTGGTTTACAGGGTTACAATGAGGCTGTGTTCGCCTGGGCGCCCATCGTAATAGCTGGAGCTCTGCATGGTGTGGCTGGAGCGGTTATGTCTCTTGGCTTTATGGGTACAGCGATACGGGGCATGAGTGGTGGCATAGGATGGAGCGCCATAGGCTCGGCTCTCGTCGCGGGGTCTAACCCGGCGGCTTTGCCTTTTTCTGCTTTGCTGTTTTCCTGGTTGGACGCTGGAGCAAGGCAAGCTGCGGTTCTGGCGGATCTCCCGCCTGACTCTGGCCAGGTCATCAAAGCTGTGGTGATACTGACGGTAAGCGCCCGGCCGGCATTCAATGCGAGGCGAACGCTCCCGTTACCAGGGGCGCGTCGATGAACAACATGATTCGATTTGTATCTGATGCGCTATTCGACGCGTTCGCTTTTATGGCCCCACTAGCCCCGGCTGCCATAGGCGCTCTTGCTACTGAATACGTCGGATCACTCAATATAGCGCTGGAAGGCTTGATTCTCGCTGGGGCTTTTACGTACGTTGCCACTGGTTTTGCCTTTGGGCCGGTAGCGGGAGTACTGGTAGCCCTGGGCGCAACAGCGTTGCTGGCATTTGGCGCCGATCTGTTCTCGAGGAAAGCCCAAGCCGACTCATTTGTCGTCGGATTGGGCGTAAACATGATGGTACCGGCACTCGCGTCAATTCTGTCGCTGTATCTATTTGGAACCAAGGGTGTTGTAGTGCTTCCAGAAATACAGAC
>JAFGUM010000179.1 GCA_016938515.1 Spirochaetales bacterium
ATCACGGCAGACGCGCTTAATGAGGTCGTAACGTTCTTCTCGTGGAACGGCTTTGGCGAGCGCGGCATCAGGCAGGGCGAGAGCGCGTACATAGCGATGCGCGAGGGGCGTGAAACGATGTCGCCCCGGTTCAGCTTCAGCCAGGATTTTACGCTCGGCGTGCAACCCGCGTTCAACGACGACGGCGAGCTCGCCCCGGAGCGCCTGCCCATAGTCACCAAGGGCCAGATAGAGAACACCGTCGTATGCTCGCGCACAGCCAAGCAGTACGGCATAGCGGCTAACGGCGCCGGCGATGACGAGGACGTTCGCTCCGTTTCAATAGAGCCCGGCGACCTACCCGAAGCCGACGCGCTCAAAGCCCTGGGTACCGGCGTGTACGTGTCAAACTTCCACTACCTCAACTGGAGCGACACGCAGGCGGCGCGGGTAACCGGAATGACGAGGTTCTCCTGCCTCTGGGTAGAAGACGGCAAGGTCGTGGCCCCGATCAAGGACATGCGCTGGGACGAGTCGCTGTACGCCATGCTCGGCTCAAAGCTCGAAGCAGTTACCAAAGAGCGTCACCTGATCGTGGAATCGATGACGTACGAGCGCAGGCAGGTAGGTGGTAGCCTGCTACCCGGTATCCTGGTGGATGGCTTGACGTTTACGCTCTAGACCAGCTCTGTCCCCGGGTTATGCCGGGGCAATCCGGCGGCCGCCGCTCAGTAGTGCGGCGGCCGCTCTTCTTCGGAACTCCCCTCGGCCTTCCCCGAGCCCAGCTCGTCTACGCGGCTGGCCAGGGCTCTGAGCACCTCCTCGATGCGCTCGGTGCGGCGTCCATACTCGAGCACCAGCGCGTCCAGGTCGGCTACGGTCTTCTCGAGGTACGCGAACTTGGTCTCGATGGACTCTATCCTGACGTTTGTATCGGACATGATGGCGCCTCCTGTCTTATATTGTATGCCTCAAAGCGAAAAATGGCACAAGGCGGGCTATAGTTTACAGTATTGGGGGTTAGATAATGAAACGTATAACCGCAACCCTGATGCTGTGCGCGCTGGCGCTCTGCGCCGTACCCGCCGAGGACCAGGCAGACAAGCCGGCGTTCTCAGCTTCCGTGGGTCCAGAAGTTATCGTCGGCATCAACGGTGCCTTCGTAGGCGGACAGGCAAGTTTCGCGTGGCAGCCCGGATTCTTCGGCATCGAAGCCGGCGTCAGAGGAGACCTGAAACTGGGCATTCCCGACGCGTACGCGCTGCCCGGCGTGGCCGTCCGCCTCGGCTGGCTGTCGCTCGGCGGCGGCGCCGTCATCCGCGTCGCCGATGCCCCGGCGCCGGATGGCTATACTGAAGCCAGTATCGATCAGGTCGCGCCGTTTGTCCGCGCGGGGTTGGCCATTCCCATAGGGCCGGTGGCAGTGGATATCGGGGCGCGTGTGATGCCCACAGACACGTACAACGAGATAGAGGTGGATGACGTAGGTGATCTTATAGTGATGCCCTTCGTCGTGGCAATTCTGGCGGTGATGGACTTTGTCAAGCTTGACGCCGGCCTGTACTACGTAGCCAGGTTCTGACGACGCGGCCTGGGCGGTCTCAGCCGGCCTTACCGTCGCACAGCGAGGCCAGTTCTTCCCAGCGGGCAGTCTTTTCGTCTATGAGGGGACAGAGCTCGGCGTAGCGGCGGCTGGCCGCTTCCAGTTCGACGCCCGCGGCGCCAGAAGCGAAGAGCGCCTCGAGGCTGGCTTTTTCGTCCTCCAGCGCCTCTATCTCATCCAGGATGCCTTCGTATTCCTTGCGCTCCGCGTACGACGGCTTGCGTGGTTTGTCCTGCGCCCGTGTCTCTGGCGCGCCGGCTCTGTCCCTGCCGGACCGGCCGGAGCTCCCGGCTTTTACAGTGGCCGCGGCGCTTTCTTCCGCGTCCAGGTACTCGCGGTACGCTCCGTACGAGCCTGGATACAGCATCGCCGCGCCGGTCCCGTCGATGGCTATGGTCGTCGTCGTCACGCCGTCGAGGAAAGCCCTGTCGTGCGACACGACGATGACGCAACCCTCAAATCCGTCGATGTAGTCCTCCAGCAGCTCTATCGTCTCTATGTCGAGGTCGTTTGTCGGCTCGTCGAGCACGAGGAGGTTCGGATGCTCGGCGAGCACCGATACCAGCTGCAGGCGCCTGAGCTCGCCGCCGGACAGGGTGGACAGTTTCTGGTCGTGCATCGTGCGGTCGAACAGGAAGCGCTCGAGCAGCCGCACCGGGTCAAGCAGCGTGCCGTCCGCCATGGCGGTAAGCTCGGCGTGGCGGCGGATAAACGACAGCATCGTGCTGTCCATGGGCAGGCCCGTGGCGGTCTGGCCGTAGTACGCGCATACCGTGTTGGCGCCACGTTCGATGGCGCCTTCATCCGGCTCGAGCGTGCCGACTATCAGGCCCAGCAGCGTCGTCTTGCCGGAACCGTTGGGACCGACGACACCGATGCGGTCGCCCTTGCCGAACTCGTAGGAAAACGGCTCGAATACCAGCCGACCGTCGTAGCGCTTGGCAACGTCTTTGAGCGCCAGGATTTTCTTGCCCAGCCGTCGTGTCTTTGACGAGAATGAGCCCATCGCCACCGGCCGCTCGAGCGCGGCAGCCTGCATGTCCTTTATGACGCCCTTGCGGCGTTCGCTCTTGGTAGCCCGGGCGCGGGCGCCGCGCATCAGCCACTTCATTTCGATCTTGAGAATGGCTTCGCGCCGGGAATCAGCCTTCTCGAGGGCGTTCCAGCGCTCGCGTTTCATCTCGACGAAGGCCGAGTAGTCACCCGGATACGAGAATATCGCCGACCGGTCCACTTCGAGGATGCGCCCGGCGACGGCGTCGAGGAAGGCGCGGTCGTGGGTAACGACGACGAAGGCGAACGAAGACGATGTCAGTTTGCGCTCGAGCAGCTCTATCG
>JAFGUM010000180.1 GCA_016938515.1 Spirochaetales bacterium
ATAGCACCCTTGGCCCGGATAGCGCCAATGAAACCGCGGTGGTACCGTCTTCTCTTGATACCGCGACAGGCGTATTCTATACTACAGCTCGTACGCGCGAGGAAAAAACATGGGTTCTCACCAGTACGAACAGATAATCGACGCATCCCGCGACTTTATCACCCTCATCGACCGCGACTACCGCTACGCTTTCGCAAACGAAGCGTACACGAAGGAACTTGGCATAAGCGCGGACGACATACTCGGCAAGACGGTTGCAGAGGTGTGGGGAGCCGAAAAATTCCGAAAACGCATCATGCACAGGCTCGACGACTGCTTCAACGGCGTTGAAGGCCACGATATAGACGAGTTCAAATTCGGCACGTCGAACAAGTACATACACGTGGCGTACTACCCGTACTACGAGGGTGATGAGATAACACACGCCGTCGTGTATTCGCACGACGTGAGCATCGTCAAGAAGCTAGAGTCAAAACTGCTCGATTTTGAGTTCAAGGATCCTGTTACGGGCCTTTTCAACCGCAAATCATTCAATATTGTGCTGGATATGGAGCTGGAGAAGGCCAGGCGATCGAGCGCTGACGGTATCAGAGCCGTCATCTTCGTCAGCCTTCGCAATATTTCGCAGATAAACGCCAGCTTTGGCTACGAACTGGGGGATCTGCTCATAGAATCCACCGCTCTCAGGATAAAGGAAGCGCTTCGCGCGAGCGACTACGTGTTCCGCTTTGACGGCAAGGAGATGGCCGTAATCCTCACAACCATAAAGCGGGGCATAGACCTGCCTTCGGTGGCGGAGAACATACGCGCCAAAGTGGACTTTCCGTATAGCCATAAAGGCACGACCATAAGCATCGTCTGCAACATGGGCGCGGCCATTTTCCCTGATGACGGCGAGAGCCGCGATGAAATAGTCCAGAACGCCATGTCGGCTATGAACGTAGCCGACACCAGGAATGAACGGCTCGTCATGTTCAACAAAACGCTCAACGAGCGGGGCCTATACCTGGCGCGACTGCGTTCAGACATCAGGACAGCCTTCGTCGAGCAGCAGTTCACTACGTATTTCCAGCCCATAGTCGAGCCCGATGGGACGATTGCCGGCGCGGAGGCTCTCATCCGCTGGCAGCACCCGGTGCTGGGCGCGATTCCACCGAGTGAGTTCATACCAGTAGCGGAAGAATCACGCAGCATAGCGATGATAGGCCGCTGGATTCTGTTCCAGGTGTGCCGCTACATACGGCAGTGGGATGACGTACTCGGCGACAGGTACGTGTCGATCAACCTGTCCAGCAGCGAGTTCAACTCTCCTACCCTCGTGCAGGAACTTCAGGAAATCCTGAGCGCCGAAGGCGTACGACCGTCGTCACTCAAGCTGGAAATAACCGAAAGCCAGAGCATGGACAACCTGGACGCCGTGGTAATGAAGATACGGAGCCTGTCGCGCATAGGCATAGACGTGCTGATAGATGATTTTGGTTCCGGCTACTCGTCTCTGGGTTACCTGAAGCGGTTGCCGGCCAAGACCATCAAGGTGGACAAGTCCTTCGTAGACAGGATCGTGGATGAAAAAGAAGACAGGGATTTTATAAAGGGCATTATAACGATGATAGGCTCGAAGAACAGGCACGTCCTCGTAGAAGGCGTAGCCAACCGCTCCCAGTACACGATACTCAGGGATCTGGGCATCAAGTACATGCAGGGCTTCTACTTTAGCCGCCCGAGGACGGCTGATGATTTTTACCGGCTACTGCGGGATGGAGTAACGCTGCCAAAATCTGAATGAGGCTGCCCGGCCGGAGGCGAGCCCGGCCGGAGGCGGGAAACCCCGCCCACCGCGACCGGACAAGCGCGGTGTCTTGTTACATGTTCTTCCAGAATTTGTAGTACTCGCGTTCCGTCTCTTCAAGGGACTTGAGCGGGTAGAACTTTGTTTTTTCTGCCGACGCGAACATGAAGCCGTGGCGCAGGAACTTGTACGATATCCTGTCTACCGGGCAGTCCAGCGACAGCCCCTTGGTGTTCTTGCCGGGATGGGCGCGAACCTCGAAAATGGCTTCGCGCAGGCGCGCCGGGTGGATACCGGGCACGTAGCAGCGCACGAACGGGTTGTCCTGGAACTCCTTGAGGAAGTCCTCGACGTTGAACTCGAGCTGGGCGTAGAACATCACCGGCGCGCCCTTGGGCACGTCCGGATCGGTGATGTACTTGGCGTACTCGACGTAATTGTACTTGGTGAGCACCATCATCTTGATGGGGTTTATCTCGAGTACGATGCGCATCTCGTCGCCACGCGTTTCGGGATCGTAGTCCTTGGGCTCGAGCGCGACGAAATCACCGAGCGGATTGCAGTAGTACAGCGTACCCAGCGCGTCAAAGTCGATATGTTCGAACGTGCGGTAGCTCTTAATGAACTTGGTAGCCTTGGGACGCCCGTCCTCATGCGGCTTCAAGTCCGCAAACGCCTGTTCTATCTTGAAATAGGGGTGCCTGAAGGTCGGGTCTACCTCAACAAAGATAAGCCGTCCCTCGAAGTAGCGCGTCGAACCCTGCGTATAGTGCTTCGCGAAGTGTTCCGGATCCAGTTGACTCGCTATCAGCGCGTGATTTGGATGCATGACGAGATACAGATGCTTGTCATCGTTCATCTTCCTACCCCCAGTAGTTTCTGAGCATCGGGGCGATCACCAGTGATATGATCGCCATTAGCTTGATAAGGATGTTGAGCGCCGGACCCGCTGTATCCTTGAACGGATCACCTACGGTATCACCCACGACAGCGGCCTTGTGCGCCTCCGAACCCTTGCCGTGCGCTTTGCCTTCGATGAGCTTCTTGGCGTTGTCCCACGCGCCGCCGGCATTGGACATGAATATCGCCAGAAGCACGCCCGTAAGGGTTACGCCGGCCAGTAGCCCGCCCAGCATCTCTATGCCACCGGTAAAGCCTACCACGGGTGGCGCGAGCGCGGCTATGAGGCCCGGCAGTATCATTTTCTTAAGCGCCGCCCGGGTGGAAATATCCACGCAGGCTCTGTAGTCGGGAGTCTCCGTCTCAAGGAGGATGCCGGGGTGTTCCCTGAACTGCCTGCGCACCTCCTCTATCATCGCGAACGCCGATACGCCGATGGCGTCCATTGCCAGCGCCGAGAACAGGAAGGGGATCATGCCGCCCAGCAACAATCCGACGAGAACTTTGGGGTCATTTATATTGAATACGAGGACGTTGGAACCGCCAGCGGACTGCGCAAACGCGCTGAACAGGATGATGGCGGTAAGCGCGGCGGAACCGATGGCAAAGCCCTTGCCCACGGCAGCGGTCGTGTTGCCCACCGCGTCCAGTTCGTCGGTGATTTCACGGACGTGAGGTTCCATCGCAGACATCACCGCAAGGCCGCCGGCGTTGTCGGCGATAGGGCCGTAGGCGTCTACTGACAGCTGTATGCCGAGCGTTACGAGCATGCCGAGAGCGGCTATGCCTATGCCGTACAAGCCGGCGAGCGCGTAGCTACCCAGTATCGCGCCAGAAATTACGAGGATAGGAGGCACCGTAGACAGCATGCCAACGCCGAGCCCGGTTATGATCGTGGTGGCTGCGCCGGTGTTGCACGCCTGCTCTATCTTGCGCACCGGGATGGTGTCTGTTCCGGTAAAAAACTCGGTGAGTATGCCGATGGCAGAACCGGCGGCAAGGCCAAACACCGACGCCAGCGCGACGCGCACGGCGCCGATGCCACCATCGAAGGTGCCGCTGCCCAGGACGAGGGCAGACAGCGGGTACACGAGCAGGGCGGCCAGCGCGGCCGCACCGAAGGTTCCCGCGTTAAGGGCTTTTTGCGGCGACTGACCCGGCTTTCCGCGTACGAGCATCATGCCGAGGAGCGATGCGCCTACACCCATGGCCGCCATGAGGATGGGCAGCAGCGCCAAGCGCAGCTTAACATCGTCGCTCGCGACGACTCCGACGCCGAGCACGACGCACCCGACTATGGAACCAACGTACGACTCGAACAGGTCTGCGCCCATGCCCGCCACGTCACCGACGTTGTCACCCACGTTGTCGGCAATTACAGCGGGGTTGCGCGGGTCGTCCTCGGGAATGCCAGCTTCGACCTTGCCCACGAGGTCGGCTCCCACGTCGGCTGCTTTGGTAAAAATGCCACCGCCAACGCGCGCGAACAGGGCCACCGTGGAAGCGCCGAGGCTAAACCCCGACAGAATGGGGAAAATAGTGTCGCGGAACGCCGCCAGGGTGTCGCCAAACAGCATGATACCCACGGCCAGAACCGTTGAAATGCCCAGAAGCGCGAGCCCGACTACCGTCATGCCCATGACAGAACCACCCGCGAACGCGATGCCGAGCGCCGGGCCGATGCCGTCACGGGCCGCCGAAGCGGTGCGGGAATTGGCGGCGGTAGCCGTCATCATGCCAAAGTATCCAGCCGCAGCTGAAGCCGCCGCGCCCAGCGCGAACGCCGGCGCCTGCAGCCTGAGCGCCCCCGCGTTGGCAACGCCGAGAAACAGCGCTACAACCACGATAAACGGTACGAGCACCGCGTATTCACGGCCTAAGAAGGCTCTCGCGCCTTCCGCGATGTATCCTGATATGCGTTCGAGCGTCTCATGCTCGATAGGCCGGGTGAGTATCCACCTGCTTCTGGCCAGAGCGAACACGACAGCCAGGACACCGCCCGCTATCGTTACGATCAGCACCGTCGTCGAGATCCCCATGATTCCTCCTGAAGCGAAAAAAGTTTCTGTATATGCACACGGTGAACGCGAGTGTTTTCGCGACAGTATAAACCACGGATAACCGGGCGCACAATCTCCAGTATCCCCAAGCTTCGCGGTTGCTCCGCGTCCTGGCTCTTGCCTGCGAAGCCGGATGTGGGTATATTTGCAAATGATTCGCAAATTGCCGCGGCATTACGCCAAGGCCACGTCTTCGATGTATCAGGAGTATCAATGTATCGCAGCAAATATGTACTGGCGCTTGCGTTGGCCATGCTCTCTGCTTCTGCGGCTTTCGCCGTGGGCGGCAAGGATGAGCCCGCAGCGCTCACGCCCATCGTCGCGGTGAGCATCCTCCCGCAGGCGTATTTTGTAGACCGGATATCAGGCGGTAGCGTAGAAGCGCTCGTACTCGTTGGCCCAGGGCAGAGCCCGCATTCGTACGAACCCACGCCCAAGCAGATGGCGGAGCTGTCTACGGCACGGCTGTGGTTTACGGTAGGTGCAGAGTTTGAAACGGCGCTCGTACCAAAAATTTCTTCTCTGTATGACGAGCTGAAAATCGTAGACACGACCATTGGCATCAAGTACCGCCGGATGGAAGCGCACGGCCACGACGAGGATGCCGATGATGACGAAGCCCACCACGACGAGGATGCCGGTGTCGACCCCCACGTCTGGCTGGGTCGCCAGGCCGTTACGGCGATGAGCGTCAGCATCCGCGACGCGCTTATTGCGTTCGATCCCGCTGGCGCTCCAGCGTATCGCGCCAACTACGACGCCTTTATCGCGGACATCAACACCACCTTCGACAGCCTCGCCCGTGAGCTAGCGCCGATGAAGGGGTCGTCTGTGCTCGTATACCACCCGGCTTTTGGCTACTTCCTGGATGAGTTTGAAATACGCCAGGAGGCGGTGGAGACCGGTGGCAAGGAGCCAACGCAAAAGACGCTGTCAGAACTCATCGACACGGCACGGGAAGATGGGACCAGGGTCATATTCGTGCAATCCCAGTTTCCGGTAAGCGCCGCCACGACGGTAGCCAAAGCCATCGGCGGTACCGTCGTAACGATAGACCCGCTGGCGCCCGAATGGCTGGACAACCTTGCAGTAATGGGCGCCGCCCTCGTGGAAAGCCTGCGCTGACATGGCCGCCACCGATTCCACCAGGCTACGCGTCGCGATCCGGTTTGACGACGTGTCGTTCTCGTACGGCGACGTCACCGTGCTGGACTCAGCGCGGTTTCATATACACGAAGGCGAGTTTGCCGCTCTCGTAGGGCCAAACGGCGCGGGCAAAACGACGGTATTAAAGCTGCTGCTCGGCCTTGCGAGCCCTTCGTCCGGCAGGGTAACGATATTCGGCAAGCCCCCCAGGGATCAACTCCGCTCGATAGGGTACGTGCCCCAGCACGCGTCGTACGACCCCGCCTTTCCAATTTCGGTGCTCGAGGTGGTGCGCATGGGTCGTCTATCCGGGGCGCGGCGACGCTTTACCGCTGACGACGACAGAGCCGTGCAGCGCGCACTCGAACTGGCGGAGGTCACAGACCTGGCTACTCGCCCCTACTCCGCTCTATCAGGAGGGCAGCGCCGCCGCGTTCTCGTGGCACGGGCCCTGGCAGCTGAGCCACGGCTGCTGGTACTCGACGAACCCACTGCCAACATGGACGCGGAGAGCGAAGACCGCCTGTTCCGGACGCTCGGCGGGATAAAAGGCCAGGCTACGGTGCTCATCGTTACCCACGATACGGGCTTCGTTACCTCGCTTACAGACGCGGTGTTCTGCGTCGGCGGGCGGGGTACCGGCAGGAGCGTCATCAAGCACGAAGCCCGCCCTGTTGACCACGACGCGAGCGAGCTGTACGGCGGCCACGCGCTCCAGGTATTGCACGACACCGAACTGCCAGACGACGCGTGCTGCCACGAGGAGGTTCATTCATGATGGGCTTCATACCAGCGCTGCTGAACCCGGCCATGCCCTTCGTCCGCAACGCCCTGCTGGCGGGTATCCTGTCATCGCTGCTGTTCGGGACGCTCGGCGCCGTTGTTACCGTCAAGCGGATTTCTGGCCTGGCCGGGGCGATTTCACACGCGGTGCTCGGGGGTATAGGCATGGCTCTGTTCCTGTCAGCAAGGGGAATACTCCCCGGCCTGCCACCACTGGTGGGCGCGCTCGTGTTCGCGCTGCTCGCCGCGGGTATCATCGGCTTCGTGTCACTGAAAGCCCGTCAGCGGGAAGACTCCGTCATAAACGCCGTGTGGGCCATCGGCATGAGCGTCGGCGTGCTGTTCATAGCCAAGACGCCGGGGTACGCCGACCCGATGAGCTACCTGTTTGGCAATATCCTGCTCGTCTCGACGAGAGACCTCGTGATGCTCGCCGTTCTCGACGTCATAGTCGTGTTTCTGGCCTGGCGGTACTATCCCCAGATAGAGGCAAGCTCCTTTGACGAGGAGTTTGCCCGTGTGCGCGGCGTACCCACTGACGCGGTGTTCATGGTAACACTCGCCATCACCGCCATTGCCGTCGTGCTGCTGCAGACCTTCGTAGGCATCGTGATGGTAATAGCCATGCTCACGCTGCCTGCCGGTACCGCGGGCTTCAGCGCTAAAAACCTCGCCTCGATGATGCTGGGGGGCAGCATCCTGTCTGCCGTGTTCAGCGCTGGCGGTCTGGCGCTGAGCTGGACACTGGACCTGCCAGCCGGCGCCGTCGTCGTCGTGCTGGCTGGAGCAGCCTTCCTTACGGTCTCCGCCATAACGGCGCTGCGATCTAAACGACGTTCTGCCGGAGGAAGCGCGGTATGACCAGAGCCAGAGCAGCGGTGCTGTCCGCCCTCGAAGCGTCGGCTGAGCCCCTGTCAGCTTCGCGCGTCGTTGGCAAGCTGGAAGGTGTCTGCGACCAGGCTACCGTGTACCGGGCGCTCCACTACCTTGAAGAAGCGCGCCTGGCGGAATCCTTCGTGCTGTACTGCTCGCAGCACGGTGTGGAGCGCTACTACGCGTCGTCCAAGGCCGCGCACCGCCACTGGTTTCACTGCGAGTCGTGTCACCGTTTTGTAGACCTGGGGGCGTGCAGACTCGGCGGCCTGATAGCCGACGTCGAGAAGGAAATGGGATTGCGGGTGAGCCGCCACACGCTGTACCTGTCGGGAATTTGTGCCGACTGCGCGGCGCACGCCGACTGTTCGGCGCACGCCGTCAAAGCCGCGCCTTAATCCTCCGGTGCATCCGCGCCTTGCGCCGAGGACTCCAGCCGCCACACGGCGCAAGCAAAGCCTTTTTTTTTGCGCGCGGCGATGCGCACGAAGCCACGGTACTGCCTGCGCTCGAATCGTTCCATGGCGGTAGACGGCATGGCGGCGACGAACGAACCGCCGAGCTTCAGGATCCGCGCGGCGTTGCGCCACGACCCATCGATAGTGTCTACGCGGGGCACCAGATCCGGGTGCTCCACGACGAGGTCGTAGCTAGCGTCAGGTAGCATCGAGGGGAAGGCGCACGCATTCGTAGCCGCGACGCTGGCGCCGAGCGACAGGTTGCGTTCGCTGGCCGCGAGGGCGAGAGCATCCCGGCCGCACAGATCCATCTCGGCGTTTTTGGCGCGGGCTCTGAGATGGCACGCGACTCGCCCTACGCCTGGGTTTATCACGGCAGCCCTTCTCGTCAGTGTCCCGGCCATGGCCCGTTCAAGCGCGTCAATCGTCAATTCGGTGTCGTACCCGGGCGTGTCAAACTCTGGCAGGCCCCAGTATCCGCGCAGCTTGTACAGTAACTTTCCAGCCCGCAGGCTCTGCTCAGTACGCTCCAGTACCGACCACAGGGCTCCCTGGCCGGGCTCAACCTCCCTGGCGTCCCCGCGCCGGAACAGCACAGCGCTGTGTCCCGCCCTCAGCTCGGTAGCCACAATAGTCGCTCCCGAAGCCTGTATCGAAGCCATACTCGCCGCGGCTATGGGCGCGACGACGACAACAGCGCCGTAGCCCCGTTCTGAAACGATACCGGGCAGAACCCGCAAAAAACGGTCCAGCACCGGGGGGCCGGCCTTGGCTGGCACGTTGCACAGCACCAGGTCAAAGCGCTCCGCCTCGATGCCGTCTATAAAAAGCGCGTGGTCTACCGACGATGGCTTTACCTTGTTTCGCCTGGCGTTGCGTTCGCTGAAGGCGCATGCGATGGCGTCCCGGTCGCGCATGCGCAGAGTAGCACCCGGGTAGCCCCTGGCGCAGGCTACGCCGAGCACGCCTACACCCGATCCCACATCGAGAATGGAGCCGATAGCGGTTTCATCGACGTTCTGCGCCACGAGCTTGAGGAGGAGCCGCGAACCCGCGTCCACGTCGAACGAACTGAACAGCGCGTGGGACAGGTCAAAAGACATATCCTGCCCGCGAAATTTAAAAGGAACGGTCTTGTTGACGTACGAATCGAAGTCGGTCATGGCCGGATCATAGCACAGGCTAGTGATCCTGGGGATGCCAAAACCCTTCGTGCACCGCGGCTGCGCCAGGAACGTCTACCGGCCCGTCTACGCTAACCTGCCGCTGCCCTCGCGCAAACACCTCCCGGCACGGCAGATCGAGCGTGGGGTTTTCAGGATCGTCCCCGGTAAGGTGCTTGAGGGATGCCTCGGACAGCGCGTATACGACGCGACCTATACCAGACCAGTAGATGGCACCCGAGCACATCACGCAGGGCTCGGCGCTGGAATAGAGCGTGCAGGCCGACAGGGTCTTCCTGTCGTAGGCTTGTGACGCAGCACGAGCCAGATTGGTTTCGGCGTGCCCGGTACAGTCACCGGCTACCGGCACCGTGTTTCCCGCGTCCATCAGCACCCTGCCATCGCCATCAGCCAGAATCGCGCCAAAAGGATGGTTGCCCTCGGCTCGCGAACGAGCCGCGCGACCTACCGCGGCACTCAGCATTGCCATATCCTGATCAGTGACCATACACCTCCCCCTCGTAGTACAACCCGGAGCCGGGCATTGCTGGTCAACCCGCCCGCACCATGTTGCGACCGGCGTTCTTGGCTTCGTATAGCGCCCGGTCAGCTCGCCTGATTATATCGTACGGCTCACCGACTCCGGCTGGAGCGCACACGTATCCCAGGGAGGCGGTCAGACGGAGGCTGACGCCATCGCAGAGAAACTCATACGCTTCTACGGCGGCGCGTATGCGCTCGCAGAAGCTGGCGGCTTCTTCATCCTTGCGCGCGTTGAGTATGATGGCAAACTCCTCGCCGCCGTAGCGACCCAGGATGTCTCCTTCGCGCAGGGCTCCTGTCAGAACGCTGGCCATGAGCCTGAGCGCGTCGTCTCCAGCCTGGTGTCCGTACGTATCGTTGACGCGCTTGAAGTGGTCTATGTCGAACATGACGAAGCAGAGCGGGTCTCCCGTCCTGCGCTTCAGCCTCAGCTCCCGAGCCAGCAGCTCTTCTATGAGGCCGTGGTTGTACAAACCGGTAAGACTGTCCCTGGAAGCCGAATCCCTGAGGCTGGCCTCGCGATCCCGCACCGCCCCGGACATGTCGTTGAACGCGGCTATCAGGTCATCGAGTTCGGTTCCCGTGCTTAACTCGATGGTGCCACGGTACGCGTCGTTGCGCATGTCGTTGACAGCCGCGACGAGCGACGCTATAGGCCTGATCATGGTGGCGGACAGGACGTATGAAACGATCAGGACGACGAATCCGGAAACAACCAGCATGATGGCCACAAAATTGAGCAGATCCCTGATGGGTTTGAGAGCCTTCCTGTTGTCCAGCTCAACGAGCAGGGCCAGGTCGAGCTGGCGCAGGTAGCCCCAGGCACCCGTTACGGTAGATCCGTCGGCGTCTGTATACAAATCGATGCCAGCTGTTCCGGTGCGTATCATCTCCAGCGCCTTGCCTGAAAGCCGCTGCGACTGTTCCGCCGCCGCGTCGTCAGCCGATGGCGCGATGATGATTTGCCCATCGCGGGCGACCATACGCGCTGAGCCGAGTTCGGCCAGGTTGAGCGACTCTACGATGGCAACCAGATTGCCGAGGCTTACTATACCGGCCAGCGCGTAGGGCTGTCCGGCTATGGTAAGCGGCTGCGAGATGGCAAAGATGCGGGTACCGCTCTGACGCCCCTGAAACAAGCCACTTACGAATGGAACCCCCGCGAGCGCGAAGCGCACGTAGTCCCGGTCGCTCAGATCAATCAGGCTGCGCACATTTTCTACCTTGCTGACCACAACCCGGCCGTTGGCGTCAACGATCATGAAGTCAGAATATATGCTGCCGGATCGCGTCAACTCCGCGAAGCGTCGCCACGCGTTTTCTATCACCCAGGAGCTGTTATCGAGCATCTCCATATCCCGGGCCAGGTTGTGAACATCGATGACGCGCTCTTCAAGCCAGCGCTCCAGCGACCCGAGCACCGTATCGCGATACGAGGCGACTATCTGCAGCTCGCGCTGCTGAATAGTGTACTGGGTGCGGGCCACGATTCCCAAAGACAGCGTACCGGCTAATGCTACCGCCAGGATGAACAGCGCCAAAAACTGCCTGCGAAACAGCCTTGACTCAAACACGGCTTGCCCCGACGCTGAACCTCACCATGATTGGTGCTCCCGGCACCTCACTGCACATACGCATGGCTCAATAGTAAACCGTGAAAGACACGGGGGCAAGTCCACGTTTGTTTCCTCCTGTTCGCTTCGTTTTTATTTGACAGATCCACAGTATTATGATATCAACCAATTACGGCCATGTCAATAATATGTCCGTAAACCACCAAACGGGAGGCTCACCGTGTCAGACGCGAAGAGCGCAAAGAAATCTCCAGTCGTAGCATTCCTCAACTGGGTTGAGCGGGTGGGCAACAAACTGCCCCACCCATTCATGATGTTCCTGTACCTGGCCGTCGGTGTCATAATACTGTCGGCTATACTCGCCGCACTGGGCGTGGCGGTGAAGCACCCGTCAACGGACAAGGTCGTCGCCATCAAGAGCCTCGTCAGCAAAGACGGCATCCTGTACATGTTCAAGGACATCATCAAGAACTTTACGGGCTTTGCTCCGTTGGGTCTCGTGCTGACGATGATGCTCGGTATCGGTCTAGCCGAGCAGGTTGGACTCATGAACGCGGTAATGAAGCGCTTCATCATGGGAGCTCCCAAGCAGCTGCTCGTCTGGATGATCTTCTTCATCGGCGTCTGCGGCAATATAGCTTCCGACGCGTCGGTTATCATCATACCGCCTCTGGCCGGCGCCATCTTCTACGCGGCCAAGCGCAACCCGCTCGTCGGTATCGCCATCGGATACTCGGCCGCCCTGGCAGGGTTTACCGCCAACATCCTCATCGTCGGAACCGACGCTCTGCTCGCCGGCATATCGCAGGAAGCCGCCAGGATCATCGACCCCGCGGCGACGGTATCGCCAGCGGTCAACTACTTCTTCATGATAGTATCAACCTTCATAATGACCGCGATCGGCGTCTGGACGACGACCTTCGTCGAAAAGAAGGCGGGACCGTTCAAACCCAAGGCAGGGTTCGCAATCCAGGAACTGTCGATGGAAGTGAGCGACGCTGAAAAGAAGGGGCTCCGCGCCGCCGGTATCGCCACGCTCGTCTACTTTGCCATCGTCATCGCTGCGCTGTGGTCCAAGACCTCAATATTCCGCAACGCCGACGGCGGCCTCGTGCCGTCGCCGTTCCTCAGCAGCATCATCACCTTCATATTCCTGTGGTTCATCATCGTCGGCCTGGCCTACGGACGCACCGTAGGAGCCATCAAAAACGGTGGCGACGTCGCCAAGCACATGACCGCAGCCATGAAGGACATGGCCGGCTACATCGTGCTGGTATTCGTGATAGCCCAGTTCATCAGCTACTTCAACTGGACCAACATGGGTCTCGTGCTCGCAGTCACGCTCGGCAACATCCTCAAGGCGTGGAACTTCACCGGTATACCGCTCGTCATAGCCGTCATCCTGTTTACCACGTTCGTAAACCTCTTCATTGGTTCGGGTTCGGCCAAGTGGGCACTCCTCGCGCCGGTCTTCGTGCCGATGTTCATGATGCTCGACTATTCACCCGCATTCGCTCAGACCGTGTACCGCATAGGCGACTCGATGACCAACAACATCACCCCGCTGATGCCGTACTTCCCGGTTCTTCTCGGCTTCATCCGCCGCTACGACGAAGACGCGGGCATAGGCACGGTCATGTCGATGACACTGCCGTTCAGCATCACCTTTGGTATAGGATGGATAATCCAGATCATCGTATGGATGCTGCTGGACCTGCCACTCGGCCCAGGCGCTACCATATTCATGTAAGAAACTGAGGGGGAGCACGCGCTCCCCCTCGCGGCGGCGCGTGCCAGCTGCCTGGATCAGATCCACAGCTGATCATCATCGCATTCATTCGAGGAGTCATCATGATCGACAACGCAACCATAGATTCGCGGGTGCGCGACGCTCTGCCGTGGATAATAGAAAACCGCAGGGACATCCACCGACACCCCGAAAAGAGCGGACAGGAAACCCGTACATCGGCCCTCGTCGAGAAACACCTGCGGGAACTGGGCGTGGAGGTGCGCACCGGCTACTACAACACCGGGCTTGCCGGCATCATACGGGGTGCCCATCCGGGGCGGACGGTTGGCCTGCGCTTCGATATGGACGCACTGGAAATGCAGGAGCTGACGACGCACGAGTTCAAGTCGACCGTGCCTGGCATGATGCACGCGTGCGGACACGACGGTCATACCGCGATGGGTCTGGGCGTGGCCCGCGTGCTGTCGGGCATGCGCGATGAGCTCCACGGCACCGTCAAGCTCGTATTCCAGCCCGCCGAGGAAGACGCGCAGAGCGGCGGCGGCGCACAGTACATGATACGCGACGGCGTCCTCAAGGATCCCGACGTCGATCTGATGCTGGGTATGCACCTGTGGCCGGACCTCGATCTGGGTACCGTCGGCACCAAACCTGGCTCGATGATGGCCGGGTCCGACCCCTTTATCATTACCATCAAGGGAAAAGGCGGGCACGCGTCGATGCCGCATTCCGCGATAGACCCAATTCTGGCGGGAAGCCACGTCGTCACGGCGCTGCAGAGCATCGTATCGCGCAACATCGACCCCTTCGAGCAAGCCGTCGTCACCGTCGGCGTGTTCCAGGGAGGAACACGGTACAATGTCATTCCCGAGACGGCTACGATCCAGGGAACCGTACGTACTTTCAACGAGGAGATCAGGCTCAAGATCAGGGACAGGGTCATCGATGTCGCGACCAAAACCGCCGCCGCCCTGGGCGCGGAGGCTGTCGTCGACTACCGCCTCACCTACCCGCCGCTGATCAACGACGCGGGTGTCTACGAGGCTGTGAAGAAGTCGATACAAAGCGTTCTCGGCGACGAGCATTACGCCGAAGTCGCCCGGCCGGCCCCCGGTGGCGAGGATTTCGCGTATTTCGCCAACGCCGTGCCGTCGACGTACGTGTGGCTCGGATACCGCAAGCCCGGAGAGACGCCGGTGCAGCCGCACAATCCCCACTACGACTTCGACGAGCAAGCCCTCGGCGTCGGCGTCAGGGTCTTCGTCCGCTGTGCGCTCGATCTGGCGCAGGGGGTATGACGTGCGCATAGACAAACAGGAACTCGCGGCGTTCATGGTCCCGGAGCGCAGGCTGTTCCACGCCCACGCGGAGAGCGGCTTTACCGAATTCTGGACAGCCGCGCGCATAGCGGGACACCTGCGCGAGGCGGGATACGAAGTACTGATCGGGCGGCAGATCATGAGCGCCGAGCACCGCATGGGGCTTCCGTCGCCTGAGACGCTCGAAAGCTGCTACGCGCGGGCGCTGGAAGAGGGGGCCGATCCGCAGACGCTGGAGCCGATGCGTGGTGGTTTTACCGCCGTCGCCGGCGTGATGCACAACGGCGAGGGCCCCGTGATCGGCTTCAGGTTCGATATCGACGCGGTGGACGTCGACGAATCTGACAGCCCGGACCACCTGCCGGCGCGCGAAGGTTTCGCGTCCAGGCACGCGGGCGTGATGCACGCATGCGGCCACGATACCCATATCGTCAACGGCCTCGCGCTGGCAAGGCTGCTGTCGGGATCGAAGGATTCCTGGCGCGGCACCGTGAAGCTGGTGTTCCAGCCGGCGGAAGAGGGCGTACGGGGGGCCCGCAGCATAGCCGAGAGCGGATTCCTCGACGACATCGACTACATGATCGC
>JAFGUM010000181.1 GCA_016938515.1 Spirochaetales bacterium
CCCGATACGCGAAGTTTTAGCACCTGTTGGCGCGGTAAATTAGCCAGCCCGCGGCATAGTCGGGCGAATTGTCGGCCCACCCCCAAGCGGGTCATCGTCCCTCATGCCAACCAGAAACAACACGCGGGAGAGGGCTTCGAGCAACGCTTCCGGCAAAGCCTTGCGTTCTCCGGCAGAATCTGGATCTATCGACGCGAGCTCTGTCCCCATATCGGCCATAAGCGGAGGCTCGACCCCGAACGAGTCGAGGAGCTCTGTCCCCGTCGCCGATCTAACCCCACTTCCCGATGTCGCCAGCTTGCACGCCGAGAAAACCGGGACGCCGCGCTTGTCCCTGACAGCCGAGAACGCGAACATCCTGCAGATGAGTGGTCTGGCTTCGTAGACGGTACAGTGGTACGGCGTATCGTCAGCGTACAGCGGGCAGCCAACGCGACCGTCCTCGTATACCCGCGGCTCGAGTCCGTTGGCAACCAGCGAGTACGCTCGCCCTGGATCTGCAGCAGCAAGGTACACGGCTACGTACGACGCCTCTAGCGGCAAAATATCCGGCACGAAGCCTTCGCAGCAGCTCCCGCAGCCGAATGGACACGATATTCCCGATGCTTCAGTGAACGCGGCAACGGCGGCATCAGCCCTGTGGTACAGGTATGCCAGGGATTCAAGACGTTCCGCCAGTAGCGATGGGGGGAGAATGCTCGTAGTATCCACAGGTGTACTCCGCGATGCTCAGAAGTCCGACTGCCGCGAATGTAATCCCGCGCCCCGTCCTCGTCAATAACCCCGCAGGCACCGGGAAGTTTAGCGCCTTGACCCATCGTAAAAATGAATGCCGACCAGGGACAGCGTGCGTGACGCCAGCCCCGACAGAGGTCGCCTGGCTACCAGCCCGACTCCCAGCCCGGCCATATCCGCGATCGCGTCGATTAGTTCCGAAGCCCGGCCGTCCACGAACAGCTGCAAGGCTTCTGTAAGCGCTGAAAAGAGCAAGCCGAAAACAACGGCAGTCACGAGTCGCCCGCGCTTATCGAGCCTGAAATCAAGGTGCAGCGATACCGCCAGAGCCAGAAACAGGCAGAAGTGCACCGCCTTGTCCAGGCCGGGTATGCCCGGCGCGCTGGGTAAGGCCGAACCCGGCAGCAGCACAGCCACCAGGATGAGCGCGCTCGTAGCCACAGTCAGGCCAGGGAAAGTTCCCGTCATGCCCCGTCCCTCCCCGCAGATCCCGCTCCAGCGCGTTCCGCCGCTGCCCTCACCGCGACCGCGGTGTCCTGGTTACAACCTACCCGCTTGGCAATGTATGACGGCTCAGCTTCGGCAACCGCGGCGAGCGAGCCAAATTCGACCATCAAGCGCTTCGCCCGCGCAGGCCCCACGCCAGCAACCGACTCCAGCACCGCAAAGCCTACGTCTTTGCCTCTCAGCCGCTGGTTCATACCCGTGGCGAAACGGTGCGCCTCGTCACGGATAGCCACGACCAGGCGCAGGGCAGCAGAGTCTTTTGGCAAGACGATCGGGGTTTTGGCGCCATGGGGCCACAGCTCTTCATTCTCCTTGGCCAAACCGACCACAGGGGTGTCCAGGCCGAGCGCGTCGAGTATTTCCCATGCCGCGTTTACCTGTCCGCGACCGCCGTCTATCAGTACCAGGTCTGGCGCTTCGGCCTCGTCGTTGGCGACCCGCGTGTAGTGGCGGGCCGCGGCCTCACGCATGGCGCCAAAATCATCGATACCGCCTTCCAGGCTCTTGATCTTGAAAATCCTGTACCCTTTCTTGTTCGGCGCGCCGTTCCGGAACGACACGAGCGAGGCCACCGTATGCTTGCCCGCCAGCTGGGCTATATCGAAGCCCTCTATAAGCTCGGGAACGGCTTCCAGATCCAGCGCGGACCTGAGAGCTTCCAGCGCTTCCAGATCCCCCGATTCGCGGCGCCTCTTGGCGAGATCCTCACCGGCGTTGTAGCGGGCCATCGCGAGCGCGGCTTCGTGTCGCCGTTCATCAGGCGTGCGCAGCCTGAAATCAGCGCCAAGACTGGAGCGCAGGTATGCCACCGTCATAGCGAGCCCGTCATCGTCCTGCACGAAGACCTCGGGCGGGGGTAGTCTATCCTCGGCATAGTATACAGCCAGAAACTCGGCAGCCGCCTCGACCTCGGCGCCAAAACTGCGCTCCCGGTACAGATCCCTGCCCACGAGCTTGCCGCCGCGCGTCTGGAACACGACAAAGTCAATCAATGTACCGTCCGAAGCCCAAGCTACGTAGTCGCGATCGCCGTAGGCAAAATCGACGACGCTCGAGTCACCGCGGAAGGCTTCTATAGCCTGTATCGAATCCCGTAGCGCGGCGGCCTTTTCAAACTGAAGCGCGGCTGCCGCGGCGTCCATCTCAGCCCGCAGTGATGAGACAAGGGCCGCTGAATCCCCCGACAGGAGCGTGGCCACGCGCTCCACCTGCACCGCGTACTCTTCTTTAGTCGTCTTTCCGGCGCAGGGCGCGCTGCATCTGCCTATGTGGTAGTACATGCACGGGGTTTCTCTCGCGCGCAAGGTCTTGCAGCGCCGGAGCGGGAAGAGGCGCCTGACGAGATCCAGATACCGGTCTATCACTTCGGCGCTCGGATAGGGTCCGAAGTACCGGCTACCATCGTCGATGATACGGCGAGTCCTGAAGACCCGTGGAAATTCTTCGTTCGTTATCCGTATCGACGGGTAGGTTTTCCCGTCTTTCAGGTTTACGTTGTACCGGGGAACATGCCGCTTGATGAGTGTGTTCTCAAGAAGCAGCGCTTCGAACTCTGTATCCGTCAGTATCCACTCGAGGGAGGCCGCCCTTGAAACAAGATGTCTCGTCTTGACGTCCCGTTTGCCGGAAAAATATGACCCAAGCCTCGTCTTGAGTGATTTGGCCTTGCCAACGTATATGACGACGCCCTTTTCGTTCTTCCAGAGGTATACACCAGGGGATTCAGGCGCCTGCCTGGCTATTAATCGCAATCCGCTGGAAGGCCGGGCTTTATTCTCGTTCATTTTCTTCGATAATATGATAGCGGGGTTTCGTCATAATGTGGAGCCTCCCTGGCCTGACGGCACGCCGTAAGGCAAAACCATGAGATAGAGGATCTACGCAGCATGATCGCCAGTTTCCACGCCTTTGCACCCGGACGACTCGTACGCTTCATCGTGGCCGTGGCACTGGTATCAATACCGACCGTATGTGCGTCTACCGTCGGGGCGGACGAATCGCTCATCATAGACGCGACAACCGTATCTCCATCCTCGGCACAACCCTGGCGGTTCGAAGGAACGCAACCCGACGCACCTGATGGAACCAGTATAACACTGACGCCAGGTCCCGCGGGAGCAGATACGCAAACAGACCTGTATCTGTCGTTTGACAAGCCCGTACCCGAAGACGGCGTTGGCCACTGGACGGCAAAAACGATCGGCCCATACCAGCGATCAGAGGCTTCCAGATTCGGTGATGGCGCGGGCTCGTTTCGCGCCCCCGCCACAAAACTGGTGTTACGCCCTACAGATGACGCGTTCTTCGTGCCCGAAACACCGCTAGGCGACCTGACGCTCGAGTTCTGGCTCAAGCCAACGCGCGCCGACTCCGGCGAAATCGTGTTCTTGTGGAAGTCAAACAGGAGAGCCGGAAAAGCCTGGCTACCGCAGCAGATATCATGCATCGTGCTCAAGAACAGGATCGTATTCGGCTTTCTCAACTTCTTCGCGGCTTCCGATGCCACTTCGACGACGCTGAGCCTGCAGGGCTCGTCCGTGCTCATCCCCGGTTCGTGGTCCCACCATCTCGTACGCTTCGACTCGAGTACTGGTTTGCTCGAATACGCCCAGAACGGTGAGGTCGAGGCGATAGCGTACGCTACGTCAACGGGCAGAGAGTCCGGCACCGTGTACACACCCATCTCCGGAGCCTCGGCAAGGCTCGAGATGGGGCTCAACTATACCGGTCTGATAGACGAGTTCAAACTCGGCGCGTCTCTCGTCGACGCCCCAATCCTCCGACGTTACCCCGCGTCCGGAGGGGTCGCCGTATCGCCGGTTATGGATCTGGGGGAAACCAATTCGAAAATCGTAGCCATCACGCCCAAGACGAGGACACCCGGCGAGTCAGCCGTACACTGGAGCTACCGGGTGAGCGATTCCCCGGCTGGATGGACGGCAGACTCGCCAGCCTGGATCCCGTTCACACCCGGCACCCTGCAGCCAGTAAACGGAGCACCCCCCAGCGGGCGCTACCTGCAGATCCACGCAACGCTGTACCCTGACGCGTCGGGAGAATCATCGCCAACCGTCGCGGACATAGTCGTAGCATACCAGAAGGATGATCCGCCATCACCACCGCCGCGTGTTTCAGCGGCCCCGGGGGACAAGCGCATCACCGTGCGCTGGTCCACCGTAGCAGAATCCGACATCAGCGGATATGTGGTATACTATGGTCTGCGTTCTGGTGACTATTTTGGGAGCGGCGCCCGCGAAGGCGCGAGCCCGATATTCGTCGAGGATGCCGGAGCTACCAGCCTCACGCTGAATGGCCTCGAAAACGGAACGCTGTATTTCATTGCGGTAGCCGCGTACGACGGCGCCACGCCGCCCCACATCGGGGAATTCTCGCGCGAGCTTACTGCGCGCCCATCGAGGGTCTCGCCATGATCGAAGCGAAGAAGGGTTCAGACAACCTCACCCGCGCGCGCAACGCGCTCCGTCTGCGTGATTTCGAGACAGCCGAGCGCTTTGCCCGCAAGCATCTACTCGGAGACCCTACGTCAAGACAGGCCAGGCAGGTTCTCGGCACGGTGTACATGCGCACAAATAGGCCCAACGAAGCGCTTTCCGCCTTCGCCAAAGCCGTCGAGCTTGACCACAAGGACGTCCGCGCGCTTGAAGGCATGGCAGTTTCGTACCTACGACTCGACAAACCACTCGACGCGCTCTCCGCTCTGGAACGGGCCATAGAGCTGGCTCCAGGCGACGCCGAACTGCTTTTCAACCTGGGAAACGCGCACAAGGCCCTGGGTCAGCTCAGAGAAGCCGAAGCGTCGTTTACAAAGGCACTGGAGCGGGATTCCAAACACGTCATCGCCTACAACAATCTTGGCAACGTCTACATGGCTCTGGGCGATCACTCAAGGGCGGTGCAGATATTCTGGCGCGGGCTATCGGTAGACCCAAACTATCCATCGTTCCACTTCAACCTTGGCCTCGCGTACGAAGCCCTGGGCAAGCCACAAGATGCTCTCAACGAGTACGACGCCGCGGTTAAAGGCAGGCCCGGCTGGATAGAAGCCATGATGCGCTACGGTGAGTGCCTCGCTCGCAATGGCGAACAGAAGCGATCCATAGACACGTACTCGCAGATAATAGCGATAGACCAGAAGAACGCCGCCGCCAGAAACGGTATCGGCCTGGCCTACGCGGAAGCGGGCAAGCCAGACGAAGCCGTCAGCTGGTTCCGTCAAGCGCTTGAAGCAGACCCCAAGTATCTCACCGCGGCGGTCAACATCCAGGACGTACTCGAGAAAACAGGGCGCTACGCAGAAGCCGTTGGAGAAATACAGGCTCTAGTCGATCTGATGCCAGACAACGACGGCCTGCGCGTCCAGCTAGCCAGACTGTACCGCGCTCTCGGGCACATAGACCTGTCAATGAATACCGTCAAAGAGGTGCTCAGGCGCTCCCCCAACGATATCGAGGCGCTTAAAATATACGGGGCGCTCCTCCAAACGCTCGGGAAACCCGAAAAAGCCAAAGACGTGTATCGCAAGATCGTCAGACTCGATCCCAAGCAGGCGTCCTTCAAGATAGAGCTGGCACGGCTGCATCGGGAAGCGGGCGATGCCGATTCCGCGATCAGCGAACTGGAAGAATACCTCGTTTCCAGGCCGAGAGACTCGAGCGCCAGGATAGAGCTGGCCCGCGCGTACGCGGACAAGGGCGAGCACGCCCACGCGGCCCAGATACTCAGAGAGGTCACCGACGCCAAACCGGACGACGCCGAGGCGTGGCTGGAACTGTCAGCCGCGTATCAGGCATTGGGTGACAAGGATCACGCCGTCGAAGCCGCGGATAAACTCGTAAACCTGCGGGGTGGCAGGGGGCGCGACGAGGACATGGATGGCCTCAACGATTCGCTCGAGGCGTACGAAAGCGCCGTGCGCGCGTATTCTTCGGATATGCGCGAAGCCTGGGAGCGCAACATCAGCGTGCTTCGCGAAGCCATAAGGCCGGAGAACGCCACAACTGGCGCCTCAGCGGCGGATGATGAGACAGGCGCTCTTTTTGGCCTTGGCAACGCTGAGGCGATACCGGTAGACGAAGCAGAAGAGCTTATGTTCCTCGAGGATAGAGACGAGCCACTCGACGGCGAAACCGACGAGGACGAGGAATCCTTCCTCGACGAAGAACCAGATGACGACGAGCCACGCCTGGATGCTCTGCTGGACGGGCAAGACCTATACAGCCCCGAGCCCGCGGCGGTGGCCCCTGCACCGGAACCCGAGCGGGTACAACCCGAGCGGGTGCAACCCGAACCATCCAGAGAAGCACCCGAAGCTCCGGCACAGAGGCCAGCGGACGCATCGCCAACGCCTCCAGCGCCATCTCCGTATCAATCCCAGGCGCCTGCAGCCTATCCTCCTTTTCCACCGTATCCTCCGTTCCCTCCATACCCGACACCTCCCCCGAAGAAGGGAAAGCAAAAACCGCCGAGTCTGGAGCCACTGGATCTGTCCCAACCCCTTGAAGACGCGGAGGAAGGTCTCGAGTACATCGATGAACCCGCCCTTGATACCCTTGACGACGAAGAAAGCCTGGAAGAAGCGCCTCTGGACGCGCTTGCCGACGATGCTGCGGCAGAAGACCTCGCGGAAGAAGCCCCCGCTGAGCCAGAACCTGAACCTGAGGATGAAATCGTCGCGGACGAACCATCCGAAGAATCCCTGCCTATCGATGATGAGCTCGCGGATGAACCCGAGGAGCCGGAAATACCACCAGACGACGTGATCACCGAAGAGGAAGACGAGGATCCGTGGGCAGAGGAGACTGGCAGGCCGCAGAAGCAGCTTCCAGAGCCAGAGCCAGAGCCAGAGCCGGAACCGGAACCGGAGCCGGAGCCCGCGCCGGTACCAGTGCCGCCTCCACTGCCGGAAAACAAGTTGGCTTCCGAAAAACCCAGCCCTGAACGCCAGAAAATTGACCCGTTCGGCGAAGAGGCGGCCAAACTATACGTCTACCTCAAGGATCTGTCGCGAAGCCTGCCGTCAGAAAAGCAGACGGCGATGGAACAGAGCGGCATGGCCGCGAAGCTCGATGCAATCATTGAACGAGGCTCAAAGCGTTTCGTTTCGCCTCCCATACCATCGGAGATCCTGGGGGTTCCTGTGTCGCCGCGCCTCGCCAAACTCATAGACTTTATGCGCCGGGAGAAGCACAATGCCGGAAACTGACAACATACGGCGCATTCGAGCCTACATCGGTTCGATGCCCAGCCTGCCAACCACGGTTGCCAAGGTCATGGAAATCTGCAACAACCCAAAAGCCAGTCCCATAGACCTCGACAAAGTCATATCCCTCGACCCCGTCCTCATGGGCAAGGTTCTGAAGCTGATCAACTCAGCGTACTATGGTTTGCAAAACCAGGTTACGAGTCTCGTCAGGGCCATCATCATGCTAGGCGTCAACACGGTTAAAAACCTGGCGCTCAGCACCGCGGTGCTGGACAAGCTGGCTGACAAATCCGGGTTCCGGGCTCTCAACATGGAAGGGTTCTGGCGACACTCACTGTGCGTCGGCGTAGTGGCAAAGATGCTTGCCAGGAAGAAAGGCGTCGAAGCGCAACGGCTCGACGAGTTCTTCGCCGCCGGCCTGTTGCACGATATCGGCAAGATACCCATGAACAACGTGCTTTCAGACTCGTACGTGCGAGCCATGGCCCTCGCCGATCGAGAACGCATCCCCATTCACCTGGCGGAAAAGCGCAGCATCGACCTGGATCACGCGGAAGCGGGCTCCATGATAGCCGATGCATGGCATCTGGATGGCCCAATAGCCGACGCCATAAAATACCACCACGACCTTACTCTCTACGAAGGCAAAAGCCGGGACATAGTGCTCGCCGTGGCCGTAGCGGACTACTACGCGAGTCGCGAGGGCATCGGCTTCTCAGGCTGCCTGTATCCAGAGAAGCTGGCTCCGGAAGTGTTCCAGGAGCTCGGCGTACCAAAAGCCTGGCTGGACGAAATAGATGCGGCTGTAGCCGCAGAAATAGAAAAAGCATCCGTGTTCCTGAAGGTTAAATCCTGATCCCGGGAGATTGACAATGTTTACGATAAAGATATGGGGAGATCGCGGTTCAATGCCGGTTCCGGGACCGGAAACCGTCGTGTTCGGGGGTAACACCTCGTGCATCGAGGTGCGATGCGGCAAGCGCCTTATCGTCATAGACGCCGGCTCTGGCATCAGGAGCCTCGGAGAATGGATTGTTCGCAACGACCTCAAGAACGGCCCGATAGACGCCGACGTCTTTCTAACTCATACGCACTGGGATCATATCATGGGGTTTCCCATGTTTACGCCCATCTACATACCGGGAACGACGCTGCGCATCCGCGGCCCTGTCAATTTTGAGGATGAAACCCTGGAGCAGATCATAGGCTCCCAGCTATCATACCGCTACTGGCCGGTACGGCAGGATGAGCTTGCGGCTACGATAAAGTACCAGAGCCTTAAAGAAACGGAAATAGACCTGGGCGATGGCGTAACAGTAAAAACCAAGTACCTCAATCATCCCGTGCTATGCCTGGGGTACCGCATCGAGTACGAAGGCAAGGCCTTCGCGACCGCGTACGACCACGAGCCTTTTATAAACCTGTTTCCCACCGACCCTGCCAACCCCGACTACGATGCGGCCATCGCCGAAGAGGGGGACAGAGCCGCCCGCGAGGAAAACGCCAGGATAGAAAGCTTCTACCGAGGCGTAGACTTGCTCATCCACGACACGCAGTACAGCGCCAAGGAGTACAAGGCCGGCAAGACGGGCTGGGGTCATTCGTCTTTCGAGTACGCTATAAACGCGGCCAATCGCTCCGGCGTCAAGCGTCTCCTGTTATTTCACCACGACCCCAACCGCACAGACACCGAACTCCAGGAACTGGAACTTTTCTACCAGGAAAAGATACACGGCAAAACCGGCTTGCGTCTGGACGCGAGCCGTGAGGGCATGACTATCAGCCTATAGCCGTGCCCTGGTCATGAGACCGCCTTGACATATGGCCTCCAGGCAGGGAGAATCCGCGACGATGAAGGACACCTCGACTATATTTGAACGGATACGCGTGCCCGTCGTGAAAGGCCTCTCTTCCGGCGTTCGCACCGCGCTGTTCCTTGCCAAGATCATGATACCCGTCAGCCTGGCGGTGGCCCTGCTCAAATGGAGCGGAGCCCTCGCATGGGCAGCCCGTTTCATGGCGCCCGCCATGGGGATACTGGGCCTGCCTGGCGAAGCCGCCCTCGTCCTCGTCAGCTCCATGCTGCTCAACGTGTACAGCGCGATAGCCGTTATAGAAACCCTTCCGCTGTCCATGAGGGAAATAACGATACTGGCGATCATGTGCCTATCCGCGCACAATCTTATCATTGAGACGGCGGTGATGAAAAAATCGGGGTCGTCGGCGTTCAAGATGGTAGCGATACGAGTTGGCGGAGCCTTCATCGCGGGATACGCGTTCAATCTTCTACTGCCAGCGTCAGAGGCCGTCGTGACGGTCGCGGCCGGGGGCGGTGCCACGGCCGTAGCCTTCTGGACGATGCTGTCGGGCTGGGGCGTGTCAACGGTGCGACTGATAGCAAAAATAGTCGTGCTCGTGCTGGCCATCATGATCAGCCAACGCCTCATGGAAGAGTTTCACGTGATGGACTTTCTGTCACGGCTTACCGCCCCTATAATGCGCGTTTTCGGCTTGCACGAGAGCGCGAGTTTCCTGTGGATAGTCATCAACATCGTCGGGTACGCCTATGGCGCGGCCATCATCATAGAGCGCGTCAACGATGGAGCGATGAAGCCGCAGGAAGCAGACCTCCTAAACCACCACGCGAGTCTCAGCCACAGCCTGCTCGAAGATACAGCGCTGTTCCTGGCTATAGGCGTTCCCCTGCTGTGGATCACCGTGCCCAGACTCGCCATGGCCTTTCTACTCGTGTGGTTTGAACGGTTCCGCCGCCAGCGCCTCAGGAGCTCGTTCAGAGTTGGCACGCGCTGACTGTGCCCCACCTTTTCTGTGACAGAAAATAGCGTATAATACTGGACACAATCCATTGCTTCATTCTTTTAGTTTCCAACTAGAAGCAGGAGACAATAGCTTATCTCCTGCTTCATATGCTACTGTTGTGCTGGGATTAATTCATAATATTGATTCGCTTCAGGACCATAAACCCATAATAAAGATGGCCACCACAGAATCAAACCAAAAATGAGGTTTACACCTTTTACCTCTTTATCTACACCAGCACGCACATCTTTATAGCCTTCCATTTTAATAAGCACATCTGGATCTTCCCAGATTGCATTACTCATTTGAACTTGAGCAGGTGTTGTACCAATACTTTCCCCATCTATCATTACCATTGCACCAGGCTCGCTTGTTTCAAAACGAACATTAGTATTGGTAACACAACCAGAAAATAAAAACACCATAAGAACTAACAGCAAACTAAATGCAATAATTCTAGCTTTCATCCTGTCTCTCCTTAATTAGTTATATATTAGTATTAATCAATTGTATTATACACCCTCCTTGTGATCATTAGATTATTGATTAATACAAAATGCGCTGTAGACATCCTTTCAACAAGAATTTATGTTCGACGAGTTCCGATAGGTTGAACACTCGCTGATACATGCGCAGAATATTATATCGAATTTTCTTATAATGCAACGGACATTCCGTTGATTTACAGCATAGTACATCGAACCAATGATGGAATTTTTATTTACATATTCCGCCCCTACGGGAACAACCGCAAAAACGGTAACCGATACCGTCTGGTGCAAGGTTCATCGGGGTAGCCAAAGCTGTTCTCAACACGGTCAAGCGCCTTGGAACAGTAGCCAGTCTGAAACGATGCCCAGCACCGACACGACGCCGAGCGCTTCGAGAACCAGTACAAC
>JAFGUM010000182.1 GCA_016938515.1 Spirochaetales bacterium
CCAGCTCGCGACGCACCCTCGGTAGCGCGCTCCGCGCGCATGCGCAGGGTATCGCATTGTAGGCCCGGAGGGGGACTTGGCTTCCGGGGCTCGACTTCGTGTCTCGCCCCTCCAGCCCGCCTCGGGTGCTTTCGGCGCATCCCTGCGCCTCTCGCTCGCCAGCTCGCGACGCACCCTCGGATCAAGTCCCCCTCCGGACTTATCGAAAAAGAGAGAGCCGCCTCGCGGCGGCTCTCTCTTTTTCTGCCCGGAGGGGGACTTGAACCCCCATACCTCTCGGCACTAGTACCTGAAACTAGCGTGTCTGCCAATTCCACCATCCGGGCGGGTAGTGCTGAGTATATACCCTGCCTTACCGTCCGTAGTCAAGATGTGCGGCTCGAGGAACCAGCTACCTGTTGCATATTCCCAAATACCCTGTCCTGATCTATAGTAGCGCCCATGCAGGAGTCCTTCACGTCGTTTTGGCTGTCCCGTGTGGCTCTGATCGCGCTTTTTCTGTACGTGTCGTCGGCTATACGGATATGGCAGCTGTCACCGGGGACTCTTACGAACAGGATCGCGGCTCTGTTGTGCCTGGACTTGGCGGCGTGGGCGTTCCAGGCGGCTATTTCGTACGCCGCGGACGATCCTGCGATTACGGTGGCCCTGTCCCGGGTGCTGAGCTGGAGCTGGACTTTGTTTCCGGTGCTGGCGCTGCACCTGTCCATCGAGGTTACCAGATCACCACGATGGGTCCTCGAGGGGACGCGCCGGCTGGTAGCGCTGGCCGTGCTGTACGCGAGCGCCTTGCTTATATACTGGCTTATAGCTGGGCCCCTCCTTGAAGGCGCTGAGCGCAGAGCCGGCTACTGGTCTGTAAACATACGGGAAGGCCTCGGCTATACGGTTTTTTCGTTACACTACCTGCTGCTAAACGTGGTGGCGATGATCCTGGTCTTCAGGGCACGACTACGAGCTACTTCGTCCCGCGAGAAGTCAACCCTCGGCATAATCCTGGTTACCCACGCCATCTCATTGTTCGGCGGCTTTATCACCGATACCGTTTTAGCCGCTATGGGGGTGGACTTCCCAAAGGTTGGCGTCCTGTGGGGTAGCGTATGGGCGATAGGCCTCAGGGTGGCGATGGCTCGTTTTGATTTTCTGGCTCCGTTCTCTGCGCGTGACACGGGACTTCTTATGGATAAATTCATCAGCCACTCGATGGATGGCATAGTGGTGTGCGATGCCTCTGATACGGTTATTTACTGGAACGAGCCGCTTGCCGCGATGACTGGATTGTCTCAGGTAGATACGATAGGTCGATCCCTGCCCAGCGTCCTGCCGTGGGCCTATCCCGCAACGACGACAACCTCGCAGCCGGCTTCCCAGACTTCGGGCTTGCGGGAGTTTGACATACGGCACGCCGACGGCACGCTACGCTGGCTTCAGATGAGTTCTTTCGTCATCCCGTCGCAGGAAGGCGACATCAGAGCCATGATACTCCGCGACATCAGCTCTGAAAAGCAAGCCGCGGCCAAAGAACTGGATCGGCTCTTCAGGCAAAGCCATTCACAGAAGATGGAGGCTCTCGGGGCGCTGGCCGGGGGCATAGCCCACGACTTCAACAACACCCTGGGGGGCATAGTCGGCGCGGTTTCATTGATACGGGCAAGATTGGAAACCGAAACGGGTTCTCTGGACCTTTCGAGGGAGCTCGAAGTCATCAGCAGGTCAGCGCAGCGGGCGGCCGGCTCGGTTCGGGGGCTTATGGCCTTTGCCAGCGACGCGCCGCGTCGGGAAGCGCGGTTCAGGCTGGCCGACGCGGTTTCGCACGTGACGGAGCTGGCGAACAAATCGCTGCATCGATGCGTAAGAATAGTCGTTGACCCAATCGACGACTCCGCGATGACCATCGGCGATGCGCCCCAGGTCGAGCAGCTGCTGCTCAACCTGGTCATCAATGCGGAGCACGCGATGACAATCATGCGCCCCACCGGCGAGCCTCACGGAGGCACACTGCGCGTATCCATGGCGCGGGCGGAACCAGACGAAGCTTTCGTATCGGGCCACCCCTCTGTTCGGCCTATCCCGTACTGGGCTCTATCCGTAGACGACGAAGGCGTGGGCATGGATGCCGCGACGCTCGCGCGGGTCTTTGACCCGTTCTTTACGACCAAGGGAACGGATCAAGGAAGCGGCCTCGGACTGGCCATGGCCCACATCATAGCCACGCAGCACGGGGGGTTCATGGATGCCGCCTCGCGGCCAGGTGAGGGAACGACGATGACCGTCTACCTGCCTGCCGTATCCGCCTGAGCGAGCGCAGTGCGCAGCAGCTGAATGTGCTTGCCCGGGTACACGGCCTGGGGACAGACCCGGGAGCAGGCCAGGTGCCTTCCGCAAGGGCCCACACCGTCTGGCGCGGCCGCCAGCGCACGCATGGCGGCCGCTCGTTCCGGTCTTTTTTCACGCTCCCTGTTTATCGCGGCCAGCGCCGCCGGCCCGATGAACGGAACCGCTACCGGGCAGGCGGACACGCACAGGCCGCACTCTATGCACGCTTCAAAGCGCACCCTGCCGGCGGGACGCCTGCCGGCGGGACGCCAGACGGCGGATTCGACGCGCGCTGCCGGTGGTTCGGGCGGCAATGGCGAGCGGCCATCGTCGGGGACAGAGCCGAGGTAAGCCGCGTCAAGCGGAATGCCGGCCAACGCCGCCCCCGGCGACACCGCAATCCCCGATATCACCGCCATTTTTGCCAGTGGCTCGAGGCTAACTACGAAGGCACCCCGTCCATCCCGCTCCGGCTCCACCGCGGGGCCTCCAGGCAGGCGCGGGCGGGGAGAGGCGAGCGAGGCAACCGTGGTGAGGCACATCAGCGCTTCTACGCCGTTTATGATAGCGCCACAGGTGCCGCACGAGCCGTGGTGGCACGAGTGCCGGTACGCGGGCACGGCCTCGCCGCATGACCGCAGCATTTCCAGTATGTCCAGAACCGTGCGCTGCGGTTCGGCGTCAAGCCTATACTCCGCGAACGCGTCGCCGTTTCGCACCCGTACCAGCAGGGGGACAGAGCTAGCGCTCTTTGAACCGGAACTCATCAGAGGGCCTCCGTGTACCAATCGCGCCACGTGGGCAGTATAAAGTCCCGCGTCCGACAGGGTTCATTGACGCAAAAGACGCCGCATACGTGATCGGCTGCCTTTTCCGCCATCGCCCGCAGCACGGTAGCCTTGCCGCCAATCAGCGTAGCCATACCCGGGTGGTCCAGAACCATAAAATCGCGGCTTATTTCCCTGCCGTCTCCGGTTGAAGCGCCGGCCAACGGGCGGGCAGCCGCCCAGATCGCGTGCACGGCGCGAGCGGAAAATCCGGGTGCCAGTTCGTCGGCCCGCCTGAGCAGGAAGGCAACGTCGTCGTCATCAGGCAGGATGCCGTCGGGGTTATCCACGACCCGCTGCGTGGTTCCTATGATGGACAATCCCCGCTGCGGCACGATGATGTCCCCATCGCCGGGTGGCGCCAGCCTGGACAGCACCATATCCGTAACCCGGCCGCGCACGGCGACCATCGTACCAGGCGCCGGCGTAACGGGAACGTCGAAGCCGGCCATCGCGCCTACGATTCCCGCCCACGCGCCGGTGGCGCTTACGATATAATCGCAGTCTACGCGCTCGTCGTGGTCAGAGCCCGCCCGCCTCACCGTTACGCTCCGCGCCGTTCCGGCGGTTACGTCGATGCTCACCACTTCGGTAAACGGCCGTATAGTCGCGCCAAGTCGCCTTGCCGCGGCAAAAAACGACAGCGGCACCCTGAACGCGTCAAAGGAGCCATCCGGCACCCAGACGGTTCGCCTGGCCGTCGGGGTAATCGCGGGTTCCCAGCTCCGCGCCTCGGCTATCGGAACCTCCCGCGCCGGTATACCCGCCTCGTTGCACGCCGCTATAAAAGCCGGCGCGTAGTCAGCTTCAGCGTCGTCGGTAGCGATAAAAACGCCGCCATTGTACTCGATCGCGTCGGGAACGATGCGCCGGAGCACGAGGGTTTCTTCCATACACTCACGGGCTATGTCGCGGTCGCCTACAGCGTAGCGCGCTCCCGAGTGCAGCTGGCCGTGGTGCCTTCCGGTGGTACCCGAGGTTAGTTCGCCCTTTTCAAAGAGCGTGACCAGAAATCCCCGCAGTGACAGGTCGTAGGCCAGCGCGGCTCCCGAGCCGCCTCCGCCGATGACGCAAACGCGGTGAGGGTGCCGTTGCCGAATGGATGGAGTACACATACGGGTGAGTATACACCAGTGTCACGAAGCTTGTGGAAGCCCGTTATCGTTCTGGTTGCGGGTATGGGGGCCAGGAAGGCGATTCTGAATGGTTTCGCTTGACGGGAGAGCCTGCTTCGCCAGGGTTGTCAACGAGCCTGTCGGTGGCGCCAGCTATGAAAAGCCTGCGCGGCCGGGTACCTGGAGCGGGTTCAGCGTACGTGGCTATCGCGTCGTCTATTCTGGTTCTGAAGGCGCTCCAGTCGTCGTTGTCGCAGTGGATGACGTACTCGAACAGGAACGCCTCATCGTCCTGCCCGGGAGCTTCGGTAGTGCGTTCGAGGAAGGCACGCAGGCCGTCGCGGAAGCGCCTGCTTATCATGCGGGCCACCTCGCCGCGTGTGCCATCGCAGCCGGGGCCGCTCATGGCATCGGCTACGCTGTAGTGTTTGGCCGTGGGTTCGTAGTAGCGGGCGAGTATGCCATTGACGGTCTCAGTCCGGGCCACTTTGACGATGCCTGCCGCCTCGAGTACGCGCATGTGGTAGTGCACCCGCCCGGGTCCGTCGCCAAGCACCCTGGCTACTTCGGTGGCGGTCATCGCCCGCCTCGTTTCCCGGAACACATGAACGAGCTTCATGCGGTACGGGTGGGTAAACGCCTTGACGCGCGCTTCGGTGTCCAAGAGCATGAGATCAACCATGACGCCAGCATAGCGATCGATTCATTTGAGCGTCAAGGAATCGCACGATCGCACTACCGCTGCGGGTAGCGGCATTGCGGCGCGCATCCTCCAGCGCCAACTGGTCCCTTCATGGCTTGAACACAAGAAGACAGGAAGCGCCGGGCTTGGCTTCTCTGACTATGCGACCGTTGATCTGGTGTACGAGGCTGTCAATGATATCGAGGCCGATTCCAGGCCGTTCGCGGTTCTGCGGACACGCTGAAAAGCCAGGCCCGTCATCCGCTACGCGGATAAAGGCTTCGTCTTCAATCATTCCTGTTTCTATGAGCAGCGTACCCGTTCCGCGTACCGAGAACGCGTGCTTGATGGAGTTTGTTATCAATTCTGATAGTATGAGCCCGCAGGGTATGGCAATTTCAAGGCCGAGCCTGAGGCTGCTCACGTGATACTCCCGCCGCACGGCCGGGAAGGTCGTCATAAGCAGCTGGTCCGCGATGCGGGGTGCGTAGTTGGCCAGGTCTATACCGCTGAAGTCTCCGGTTCTGTAAATCTCTTCGTGCACGAGGGACATGGCAAAGATGCGGGCCTGACTCGTCTCGAGCAGCGCCCGTGCTTCTGCGCTCTGCGAGGTCGAAGCGGTAAGGTTGAGCAGGCTGAGCACGATCTGCAGGTTGTTCTTTACCCGGTGGTGAACCTCTTTGAGCAAGGCTTCCAGTTCCCGCTGGCGCTGCTCAAGTAGATTCGTGCGCTCCGCTACCCTGGCCTCGAGGTTGCCGTACAGGTCGGCGTTTCTCAACACGAGCGCGAGTACAGACGACAACTGCTCCAGAGCATCCAGGGCCTTTGGCAGGGACTCATCATCCAGAAGATCCAGCAGGACTATCACACCCGCCCGTTGCGTCCCGTACAAAAGTGGTAACAGCACGGCGGTTTTTACAGAAAGCTCGCGCAGGAGGCCGGCCAACTGGCCATCCTCATCAGCGCGAAATACTCGTGGCGACTGAAACTGGTGGGACGCTTCGACGAGATCCTCAAAGGCCTTGCCCTGCGTCATATCCCTGCGGCGCTCCGGGTAGACAGAACGCACCGCGTGTTCCGCCTTACCGTGCGCGCTGGTGTGCGATACCACTACGACCGTCCGTGCGCCTACCAGGCCGCGCATTTCTTCTGCTATGTATTTGCGGGCGCTCCGCGGGTTGTCGGCAAAGGCGAGAAGCCGCTCTACAACGTCTGCGAGGAGAACGCTGAAGGCATTCCTGTCTCCCCTGCCAGTGGTGCCGGATTCACTCATCGCGTACCTCGGACAGAGCCAGCCTCAAGGCTAGCTTCAAGGCTAGCCTTGAGGCTAGCCTTGAGGCTAGCTTCCAGGTGCGCGACTCCGGTGTACTCGACTTCCAAGGGCAATCCCAGATACTCGGAAATTGCCTTCAGCGTGTCCAACGGCGGATCGAGAGAGCCGGTATCAAGGTATACCACGCGTTTCATGGTATCCGCCATCAAGGATCTGGCCAGTTCAGCATCCTTGAAGCCCAGCTTAACCTTGAATATATCTTCCCAGCGATCAACCCACTCCGGCAGCACGAAAAAGGCACCGGCTCTCCTCAGCTCACGGTATCGTTCTGATCCAAGCATTATTTCAGAGCAGTTTGAGCCACGCGTTCTGGCGCGCCCCGGACCGCTGCCCCTCTCTATCACAAAGGGGGAGCAATCGCCGTACAGCAGTATAGCCGGAGATCCGTCTGCCGGCAGAGAGTCGCGAATGCGCCGGTCGAGCTCAACGGGATCAAGGTGCAGCAGGGAATCAATACACAGGGGTTCGAACTGGGCGCGAAGCTCCCTGTCGATAATGCGCAGTTCCGGAGCGAACACGCCGCACGCTATCAACGCTATCCTGCCGGCCATCACGGCGCACCATTTCCTTTTGCCGCACTCATGAAGGCATCGATGTTCTCTTCGGGCGTGTCCCACGGCACGTCAGCTGCGCTGGTAACCACGACCATCCTCGGGTCGTCTACCCTGTTGGCGAGCAGACGCTCCACAGCGGATCGTATTATCGGCGCGCTTCTCCGGTTGAGCCTCGGGCCGGCGGGTCCCGCCAGTATCAGCCGTTCTGGCCCTAGCGTCTCGCGGGCGAGCGCGGGCTTGTCGCGCTCATCAAGCGCAAACCCGATAACGTTGGGCAAGTCCATAAACAAGCCCAGGCGGTCTGCCAGCGGGTTGGCGCCATGATGGAAAACGATGGGACCAGGCAGCCTCTTGAAGGCGCGTTCGAGTGATGGCAGGGTGAGCTCGCGTATCAGTTTGCCGGTGAGTATGGCAGGATTGGCGAATTCTGCGGGTACCGCCGCAAAGCTCATGCCCGCCTTGAAAAGAGCGGAGCCAAGGGCGACGAAGTGATCCTCCGCAACCTTCAGGTACTCCAGCGCCGTTTTCTGGTCAAACAGCAGAAGATCCAGCCACGCATCTATGCCCAGAAGAATGGCGGGTAGGTCAGACGGCGCGGTTATAACCGCTGCTACCGGTCGCGTTCCTTCGTATTCCCGCGCTAAAAGCCTGACGCTTTCTACGAGGTACGCCAACGACGGATTGGTCTCCGGGTCTATCCGGGGCAGGTTCTGAATCGCTCCCGCTGGTGGCACAAGCGGCTTTTTTACGTTGGGTGGACCTTCTGGTATCCACGCCAGCGTCGCTCCGAAGGCTTCCGCCTCCAGTGCCAGTGAAAAAGGGCCAAACAGGATATCAGGGTCAAATCTATCGACAACGGCTTTCTGGCCGGCCAAAAACAGGTCAGGCTCCCGGTAGTAGGCTTCTGTACTGGCTCCGATAAGCCTGCACCCGTACAGGGACAGTACGGGACCAACTGCCCTGCGGTCGGCGAACTGGCCGGCCAGCGAAAGCCCTACGCGTTCGAGCGCCGTCACGACGCGCCGCCAGCATCGGCTTGCAACCGGGAAAACAGCCGCGGCGCTTCCATCGC
>JAFGUM010000183.1 GCA_016938515.1 Spirochaetales bacterium
GCGCATCCCAGCCGATCCGACGCGCGCGCAGCGCCGCGTCTCCTAGCCGATCCGACGCGCGCGCAGCGCCGCGTCTCCTAGCCAACCCGACGCGCGCGCAGCGCCGCGCCCCCCAGCCGATCCGACGCGCGCGCAGCGCCGCGCCTTCCAGCCGACCCGACGCGCGCGCCAGCGCCGCGCCCCCCAGCCGATCCGACGCGCGTGCAGCGCCGCGTCTCCTGCTCGACGCGCCCCCCGGAAACGCCAAGGCCCGCCGGCGCGAAGCGACGACGGGCCTTGTTACTACTACCCAAGGTTAACCTGCGCGCGAAGCGCGTCAGGTTGAACCGGGCCGGCGCGTTATCGCGGCTCCGCAGGAGTCCGCGATAACGCCCTTGCAGATCGGACGTTCCTCAGAACGGACGATCGGCAAGGTACCTATACTCTTTCCACCGCCTGGCCACCAGATCCTTCTCACGGCCTTCGAGCATGTCGGCGCGCTCGGCGTCGGCGGCCCGCAGCGTGCGGAAGCGGATCTCGTTGGCCATGAAGGTGCTTACCTTGTCGAGCTGTGGCTCCTTGGAGTCGAGCTGGAAGGGATTCTTTCCCTGTTCGACGAGCCTGGGGTCGTAGCGGAACAGCGGCCAGATGCCGGACTCTACGAGCAGCTTCTGCTGGTCCATGCCCTTCATCATGTCTATGCCGTGCATGGCGCAGTGGCTGTACGCGATGACGATCGAGGGACCGTTGTAGCTCTCCGCTTCGCGGAAGGCTTTGAGGGTCTGGTTCATGTTGGCGCCCATTGCTACGTGGGCCACGTACACGTAGCCGTAGCTCATGGCTATCATGCCCAGGTCCTTCTTGCCGATGTCCTTGCCCGCCGCGGCGAACTTGGCTACGGCGCCAAAGGGGGTGGCCTTGGACATCTGGCCGCCGGTATTGGAGTACACCTCGGTGTCGAGCACCATCAGGTTGACGTTGCGGCCGCTCGCGATAACGTGGTCGAGGCCGCCGAAGCCGATGTCGTAGGCCCAGCCGTCACCGCCGAATATCCACACGGAGCGCTTGATCAGGTGGTCAGCCACGTTGACCAGCTCCTTGGCCCACTCGTCGTTCTTGCCAGCCAGCGCCTTCTTGAGGTCGGCTACGTAACCGCGCTGAGCCTCGATAGACGGATCGTCGGCCTGGGTGTTGGACAGCAGCTTGCCCGCCAGGTCGCCGATGGCGGCCTTGTTGGCGGTAAGGAGCTCCAGCGCGTACTCGGCCATCTTGTCGGCGTTGAGACGCATGCCCATGCCAAACTCGGCGGCGTCCTCAAAGAGGCTGTTTGACCACGCGGGGCCACGGCCGTCCTTGCGCTGCGCGTAGGGGGTGGTGGGCAGGTTGCCGCCGTATATCGACGAGCAGCCGGTGGCGTTGGCTATCACGGCGCGGTCGCCGAACAGCTGTGACACCATCTTTACGTACGGCGTCTCACCACAACCGGCGCACGCGCCGGAGAACTCGAACAGCGGCTTCTGCATCGCGATGCCCTTGATGGTGCCGAGGTCGAGCCCGGGTGTCTCGGGGATATCGAGGAAGAAGTCCCAGTTCTTTTTCTCTTCTTCGCGAACTGAAGGCTGATCAACAAAGTTGATAGCCTTGCGGCCTTCTACGGCCTTGTCCTTGACGGGGCAGATGTTTATACACGCGCCGCAGCCGGTGCAGTCCTCGGGGGCGATCTGCAGCGTCGCCTTCATGCCGGCGAACTCGCGGCCCTTGGCGTCGGCGCTCTTGAACGTGGACGGAGCGCCCGCGAGGGCTTCCGGCTTGTACGCCTTGAGGCGGATGACGGCGTGGGGGCAGACGACGGTACACTGGCCGCACTGGATACACAGGGCCGGATCCCACGCGGGAATCTTCTCGGCGATGTTGCGCTTTTCATACTGCGTAGTGCCGGTGGGGAAGGTGCCGTCTTCGGGCATCTGGCTGGTCTTGATCTTGTCGCCGCGGAGCGCGATCAGCTCGCCGAGCACTTCCTGTACAAACTTGGGAGCGGTAGGGGGCACGGGGGCTATCATCGTGCGCTTGCCCGTAGCGGTTGCGGGGTACTGTACCTCGCGAACTTCGGACAGCGCCAGGTCGATTGCCTCGATGTTCTTGGCCACGACGTCGGCACCCTTGCGCTTGTACGTCTTTTCCGCGTACTTCTTGATGAGCTTTACGGCGTCATCCTCGGGCAGCACGCCGGATATCTTGAAGAACGCTGTCTGCATGACGGTATTGACGCGGCCGCCCATGCCGGCTTTTTCGGCTATGGCCATGCCGTCGATTACGTAGAACTTTATCTTCTTCTCGATGATGCGGCGCTGGGCTTCTACTGGCAGCTCGTCCCACACCTTGTCGGCGGGGTAGGGGCTGTTGAGCAGGAACTTGCCGCCATCCTTGCAGTTGGCGACGATGTCGAGCTTCTCCATGAAGCTGAACTTGTGGCACGCGACAAAGTCGGCCTTGCCGATGTTGTACGGCTTCTGGATGACGCGCGGGCCAAAGCGGAGGTGGCTTATCGTGTAGGTGCCGGCCTTCTTGGAGTCGTACACGAAGTAGCCCTGCGCGTAGTTGTCGGTTTCGTCACCGATGATCTTTATCGAGTTTTTGTTGGCGCCCACGGTACCGTCGGAACCCAGGCCGTAGAACACGCACTCTACGGTGCCTTCGGCGTCGAGTACAAAGTGCTCATCCCAGGGGAGGGTGGCGTTGCCGATGTCGTCGTACACGCCGAGCACGAAGTCGTTCTTGGGCTTGTCGTTCTTGAGGTCGTCGAGCGCGGCTTTTACCATCGCCGGCGTAAACTCGCAGGAGCCGAGGCCATAGCGGCCGCCGACCACCCGGGGCCATTCCTTGAAGCGCGCGGTGCCGTCTTCCATCGATTCGCCGATGGCGGTGCGAACGTCTTCGTACAGTGGCTCGCCGATGGAGCCGGGCTCCTTGGTGCGGTCGAGTACTGATATTTTCTTTACGGTGGCGGGCAGCGCGGCCATGAAGTGTTCCACCGAGAAGGGGCGGTACAGGCGTACGATGAGCGCGCCGACCTTTTCGCCCTTCTTGACGAGGTAGTTGACGGTCTCGGTAACGGTGTCGGCTCCGGAACCCATGATTATGACCACGCGTTCGGCGTCAGGGGCGCCAATGTAGTCGAACAGGTGGTACTGCCGGCCGGTGAACGTGGCCAGCTGGTCCATGTACTTCTGCACGATGGCGGGGGTAGCGGTATAGAACTTGTTTACCGCTTCGCGGCCGGTAAAGTAGACGTCGGGGTTCTGGCTGGTGCCGCGGAGTACCGGCTTTTCGGGGTTGAGTCCCCTGGCGCGGTGCGCGCGGACGAGCTCGGCGTCTATCATCTGCTTCATTACTTCCATGGAGATTTCTTCGACCTTCTGAACCTCGTGCGAGGTGCGGAAGCCATCGAAGAAGTGCAGGAAGGGTACGCGAGCCTCGAGCGTGGACGCGTGCGCGACGAGAGCCATGTCCATTACTTCCTGGACGCTGGCGGCGCCGAGCATGCCCCAGCCGGTCTGGCGGACGGCCATCACGTCCTGGTGATCGCCAAAGATGGACAGGGACGACGCGGCGACGGCGCGTGCTGCTATGTGGAAGACGGCCGGGGTGCACTCGCCGGCGATCTTGTACATGTTCGGGATCATCAGCAGGAGTCCCTGGCTGGCGGTAAACGTCGTGGTCAGCGCTCCGGTCGTCAGCGCGCCGTGTACCGCGCCCGAAGCGCCTGCTTCGGATTGCATCTCGACGACCTGCGGGATGGTGCCAAAGATGTTCTTGCGGCCCTGGGCCGAGAACTCGTCTGATAGCTCTCCCATCGGGGATGATGGAGTGATCGGGTAGATCGCTATGACTTCCGAGCACGCGTGGGCGACGTGGGCGGCGGCGGTATTGCCGTCGATCATCACCATGTTCTTCGTATTGGGCATACAAGGTCCTTTGGAGTGTAGTCGTTCGAACGCGGCGCGCCCTGGTGCGGCTATCGTCTGAGTACGGCGCGCGTTGCATGGAACACGCATATAGTAGGTATTTTTTGCATTTTACGCAAGTGCGGATTTTGTAAGAATGCGGTGAGCCGTGAGTCTCGTGCCTATTATTGCCATGTACGCCGTCCGGGCCAGCGGTTCGACACGGACGGCATCGTTCTTTACTGGATCTATAGTTTGATGATGAGTCCTACGTTCGAGTACCACAGCGGGTAGCTGTAGCTGTAGGTATAGCCATAATCATCCCAATCATATCTCACATTGCCTATGTAGCCGTACTCAAAGGTAATGGCGAGGGCGTCGTTGAGGTAGTAGCTGGCGCCTTCGAAGGTTGAGATGCCGATGCCGGGCCGTGGCGTATAGTAGTCGTAGATGCTGGTCGCCATGCCAAAACCGAGGCCAACGCCGGCGTACGCGTCGAAGTTGGTAACCCAGTAGAGTTCCGATGGCAGCTCGAGGTCCTTGAAGCCAACGTGAGCCGTACCAAAGCCTCCCGCGCCGAGAGCAAAGGTGCTCCAGCCGCTGTAGAAGAGTCCCGGGTCTACGAGTACGCGGGCGGCAGCGCCAAAGGTAATCGGCAGGATATCGGCTATGTCTATGCGGTAGAAGGTGAACTCGGCACCTCCGGTAATGCCGCCCCAGCCTATGCCAGCCGTGGCGAGCAGTTCGCCCTTATCCACCATGGGGGTCAGTGCCTGCGAAGCGGATTCGTCCTGGGCGAACGCGAAGCCAGAAGCGACGATGAGAGCAAGCAGGGCGACCAAAACTCTTTTCATGAAGGTACCTCTTGCGTGTCGACAGATCCCCAAGCCCGGCGACAGCGGCACGAGCGAGGCAGGAATCCAGTCATGATGTTTTTCACGGAAACTCCGTCTGCCATTCATTATTCCCCCGCTCAAGATATTGTCAAGTGAATTTGTTCATATTATATAATTATTCATATATGTATACGTTGGCAGTGTAAGAAGCGTATTGACGACCGCTACTTTCCGTATATCTGCAAGAACGATTAACCGTTCCAGACGGCCTTGCGAGTGTTGCGCGAGTTCCGTGTAGAGGGCATACTGGAGCGGAAGGCACCGCCATGGTGCTGGTTTGAGGAGGAACCGTGAACAGAATCATAGCCAAGACAAGGCTTTCAGATGATGTGTACCGGATGGAGCTTGAGGCACCACATATAGCGCATGAGCGCAGGGCCGGGCAGTTTGTCATTGTGCAAGCCGACGTTGAGTGGGGAGAGCGGATACCCCTGACGATAGCGGACGCTGATCCGCAGCGTGGCACCATAACGCTGATATTCCAGACGGTGGGCGTAACGACGCGCAAGCTGGCAGAGCTGGAAGTGGGGCAATCCATAGACGCGGTGCTCGGGCCGCTGGGCAACCCAACGCACATCGAGCGATTCGGCCACGCGGTTTGCGTGGGAGGCGGCATAGGCGTAGCACCGCTGTACCCTATAGCCCAGGCGCTCAAGAACGCGGGAAACAAGGTTACGGTGATAATCGGCGCCAGAAACAAGTCGCTCGTCATACTCGAAGAAGAAATGCGGGCGATCGCCGACGAACTCATCGTCGTAACCGACGATGGCAGCTACGGACGCAAGGCCCTGGTCACCGAGCCGCTCAAGGAGCTGTGCCAGGTTCAGGATACGCCCGATATAGTCGTGGCCATCGGGCCCCCCATCATGATGAAGTTCTGTGCCGAGACGACGAGACCCTTTGGCGTCAAGACGCTCGCGTCGCTCAATACGATAATGGTAGACGGCACTGGCATGTGCGGCGGCTGCCGCGTGAATATCGGTGGCGAGACCAAGTTTGTCTGCGTGGATGGTCCTGAGTTTGACGCGCACCTGGTGGACTGGGATGGCATGCTGCTGCGGCTACGCGCGTACAAGCCCCAGGAAGAGTCGCACAACAGGGAGTACGTGGAGCACCACCAGTGCAGGCTCGATGCCATAGTAGCCAATAACCGTGAAGGAGGAGCCCGATGAACGACGCTTCATCGTCAACGCTCGCCACCAGCGCCAAGGCTACGCTCGATGGTATCACGGGCAGGGATCTGTCCAACCGGGACAGGATGGCCCTGCCCGTGCAGGAAATGCCGTGCCAGGAGCCAGCTGTACGCGCCCACAACATGGGTGAGGTAGCGCTTGGCTACACCGAGGCGCAGGCCAGGGTCGAGGCGGCGCGTTGTCTGCAGTGTAAAAACGCGCCGTGCATCGCTGGATGTCCTGTTTCCATAGACATACCCGGTTTTATACGACGCGTCGCCGAGGGTGACTACCACGGCGCGGCCGAGGTAATACGACGCACCAATCTGCTGCCGGCCATCTGCGGCCGCGTGTGCCCGCAGGAAGCCCAGTGCCAGGCGCCTTGTACGCTCGGAAAGGCGCTTAAAACCGTAGACAAGGCCGTGCAGATTGGCCGCCTCGAGCGCTTCGTCGCCGACCGGGAACGCGCCGTCGGCGGGGTGCCCATGCCGAGCGTGGCGCCACCAAGCGGCAAACGGGTGGCTATAGTTGGTTCGGGGCCGGCGGGCCTTACCGTTGCTGCAGACGTCCGGCGCGAAGGCCACGAGGTAGTCATCTACGAAGCTTTCCAGAAGCCAGGCGGCGTGATGGTATACGGTATTCCGGAGTTCAGGCTGCCCAAGGCTATCGTGCGCGAGGAGGCTGAAAAGCTTGAGCGGATGGGCGTGCGCTTTGAACTGAACACGCTCGTGGGCAGAACCCGCCCACTGGAAGCCCTACTGCACGAGGATGGTTTTGACGCGGTTTTCGTTGGTGTTGGCGCGGGCTTGCCCAAGTTCATGGATATACCAGGAGAAAACTACGTGGGCGTGTTCAGCGCCAACGAGTACCTGACGCGAGCCAACCTGATGCGCGCCTGGGATACTGAGCACGCCGATACGCCAATCTACCCATCCAGGCGCGTAGCCGTGCTGGGTGGCGGCAACGTTGCCATGGACTCGGCGCGCATGGCCCTGAGGCTTGGCGCTGAGGAGGTGCACGTGCTGTACCGGCGTACGCGGGAAGAGATGCCCGCGCGTGCGGAAGAGGTGGCGCACGCGATGGAGGAAGGCGTCGTATTCGACTTCCTGTCGAGTCCCACCGAGGTGCTTGGTGACGACAAGGCCATCGTGACGGGGCTGCGGGTGTTGTCATACCGGCTGGGCGAGCCGGACGCGTCCGGGAGGCGCAGCCCGGTGGCTATGGAGGGCTCGGAACACGACGTGCCGTTTGATACGGTTATCGTGGCCATAGGCAACGAGTCCAACCCGCTGCTGGCCAAAACGACGCCGGGCCTCGAAGTGGACCGCAAGGGTCACGTGCTCGTCGACGCCTCGCAGAAGACCCGCCTGGATCGCGTATGGGCTGGCGGCGACATCGTCCTCGGCGCCGCCACCGTAATATTGGCGATGGGCGAGGGCAGACGCGCGGCGGCTGCTATCAACGAGTATTTAAAGGGAAAATAGGTCCCGACACTGGAATCAGTCCAGGCTGGTCAGGAAAAGCGGTGGCGGCAGGGGAGGCCGCGCCGCTTCAAAAGCCGCGCCAACGCGAAGTATTGCTGGCCATGACGTTGGCAACCCCATGATGGACAGGCCCACCGGCAAGCCCGATACGAGGCCTGCTGGCACCGACAGGTTAGGGTATCCCGCGACGGCGGGGTACCCGGCGCTGCCTCCCATGTAGTGGTCGCCGTTGACGTGATCTATCTTCCACGCCGGAGCGCCTGAAGGGGCGAGCAGGGCGTCAAGGCGGTACGCCTCCATCTGCCGATCCAGACCCTCTACCCTGGCCAGGCGATGGCAGCTGGCGAGAGCCGCGCGGTACGTCGCGTCGTCTATGGTGGCCTGTGCTGCTTCTTCCAGAATATCCTGCCCGAAGTAGGGCATGGTTGTGTCAGCGTGTTCCCTGTTGTACGCTATCAATTCGACGAGAGACCTCGGCTCTGGTGTGCTGTCCGCTGCCGCTTCCCGCGCCAGATACCGGTTAAGCTCATGCCGGAATTCGTACAGCATCACGGTATGTTCAGCCTTGTCGAGTTCGTCATTGCCAGCCAGGTCTGTTTCCACTATTACGGCGCCCAGGCCGCGTAGTATGTCCAGCGACGCGGCCATGAGCATGTCGGTACCGGGATGAAAGCCACCAAGCCGCGCTGCGTACCCGAGGCGAAGGCCGCGGAGGCTTGCAAGTTCCGGCGAGCCAGCGCTGGGCACGAGGCGTGCGAGTGGCGCTGCCGATGATCGACCCGCCCAACCGCCCAGCCCGCTCATGGCGTCGAGAAGCAGAACGGCGTCGTGTACGCTGCTGGCCAAAGGTCCGGCGGTATCCTGGGTTGAGGAAATCGGTACGATACCGGCCTGGCTCAGCCTGCCGGCTTCCGGCTTTATGCCCACCACGCCATTTACCGACGCGGGTGACACGATAGAACCGTCTGTTTCGGTTCCAACGGCCATAGGGCAGAGGCCAGCGGCCACGGCTACCGCCGAACCCGAGCTGGAGCCGCTGGGCGATCTGTCCAGCGCGTAGGGGTTGCGGCTCTGCCCTCCTTCGCTGCTCCAGCCAGAACTAGAGTAGCGCGACCTGAAGTTGGCCCACTCGCTCATGTTCGTCTTGCCGAGGA
>JAFGUM010000184.1 GCA_016938515.1 Spirochaetales bacterium
ATTCGTGGTCGGTATCAGGAAAAAACCCCGATGGCTCGGGTTGCCGTGTCGTATGGAATGCCGGCATAAAAACCATCCAGGAAGACGGCAAAGCTGTACACGACAGAAAGCGACTTGTCGAACGCAATCCAGCAATAGTTTTCTGCCATGAAGACATGGAGTTTGCCCGCGGAGAACCTGAGCGACGACGTTTCTTCTTTGACCAGACAGCAAGTCTTGTTTCCGTTGGCTACATTGATCAGCTACGGGCGTACCGGCGTGCTCTCAAAGCACGCAATGTCGCGCTCAAGGAGAAGAGCCTCGACGTACTCGACGTACTCGATATACAGGTAGCGACCTATGGCCTCGATCTCAGGGACGAGCGCTCTCGCCTGGCCAATGAGTTTGACGAACGCTTTGCTCCTCGCTACGAGCTGGTTTCAAAGCTTGGCACGCGAGTGGGCGTAACGTATAGACCTTCGTGGAAGCTCGACGCCACGGTGGATGACGTACTGGCGAAGCTCGCTGACATGCGTGAGCGGGAGCTGGCGCTGGGAACGAGTCTGAGCGGACCCCATCGCGACCGGTTCGTTTTTGTTGACGAGCGGGGAGATTTCTCGGGGCGAGCGTCTACGGGGCAGCTCAGGCTACTCAGCCTGACGCTCAGAATAGCCCAGGCAGAATACTACGCGGCGGTTTCAGGAAAAGCGCCTACCCTGCTTCTGGACGACGTGCTTCTGGAACTGGATCCCGTAAAGCGACGGCGCTTCATGGAAAATCTGCCGCCAGCTGACCAGAGTTATTTTACCTTTCTGCCTGGCGAACCGTACAAGGATTACGCTAAAGACGACACCATCGTATACTGGACGGAACATGGACGATTTACGCGTACGCAAAGCCTCTGAACTGCTCTCATCGGTGCTGTCACCTGCGGCCAGTGATCAGGCAGGCATGTGGACAGGCTTCTTTGGTTTTTGGGCCAAAGCCGCCGGAGAAAACCTTGCGGCTCATTCAAGGCCGGTAGACGTGCGAAACGGTATCGTTTTTATAGAGGCAGAACACCCAGGCTGGATACAACTTTTGCAGGTTAAGCAGGATCAACTGCTGGCGACCATCCAGAAGAACTTCCCTGAGCTGGGTATATCGGGCATAGCATTCAGGCTTGCCCGCGATG
>JAFGUM010000185.1 GCA_016938515.1 Spirochaetales bacterium
CTGGCGATAATACTTCACGGTGGACGCGACGCCCCCCTCGACCGGGTGCTCGCCGACGGCGACGTCGTGTCGCTGTTCCCCCCGGTCGGCGGCGGCTGATCCGCTACGCGCGTCTCCCCACGGCTGCCCGGTATCAGCGCACGAAGACCGGCGAGGTCCAGGCTCCCTGCATGTTGCCCTGCATCACACGGAGGTAGTACCAGTCGCCTGGCTTACCCGCGGTATCGGTGAGCTCGAACTCGTCAGTGTATTCGCTCTCCGGTACAAAGCGGTGCACCTTTACCGCCGGTGTAAGAAAGCCACCCAGATAGAATACGCTACCCGACCGCGACAGCTCTCCGAGGGTGTAGCGCCTCGTCGCGCCGATCTTGCCTTCCACCGAAATTTCCAGCGCGCCATCGGCTGGACCTTCCACCTCGAGGCACAAGCCCTGAGTCTGAGCTGTTACCGACGTCGCGTTGCCAAAGGTAAGCGTGCGCAGGTTCACGATACCGGTGGCCGGCTGTTCTAGACTCGTGAACGCAAAACGGTCACCAGTCTTGTCCAGTGGATCGACGACGTCTATACCTCGGAGCCTCGGTTCCAACGACACAAGGGACAGGTGATCCAGGGCCACGCGCAGATTCCATTCGTGCACGCGCCCCTTCTCTCCCCAGCCCAGCTCCACGTACAGCTTGCCCCTCAACCGCTCTGGCTGGTAGGAAGCTGACAAAGGCGTGTAATTTTTCTGCAACCACACCACGCCGTTTTTAATGACTTCAACACGCGACAGCGCGTCACCGCCGCGCACACCGACGCGAATGGTCCTGCCCCCTGGCAGCTCGCGCGCGATACCGCCCATGGCTTCGCCGTTTACCGAGAAGCGGCACTCGATGCGGTCGCCGCTAACGGCGTAGGTGCGGCGATCCAGGAAAGCCTGCCACAGCGATTGCCTATCCAGCGCCGGGGCCCAGACGACCGTCCTGCCGTAACCATAGCTACCGGGGTGCGCCGAATGGTGGTCGGTGGAGCCGGTAACGCCAAACGAGTAGCCACGCGCCATGCCTGCCTGGGCGGTGTTGGCGTCGTCAAGAGGGCCCATCGTGTGCAGATAGGGAAAGGCGCGATTCTCGGACTCCGCAAGGCCATGCATCGATATGATTTCAACGAGAGGGCTTGCCACCGGGTTGTACGAACTCCAGTCTATGCCCCGGAATCCCGTCTTGTAGCCTATGTGGTGAGGCATCAGTATCAGGCCGTCCCGTTCTGCGTCGGTATCGCGTAGAAAGCGAAGCATCGCGTCGCCATCGGGGGGCAAGACCATCGGTGCGGCGCTGTCTTTCTGCAGCACCGTATAGTCGCCGTAGCGGAACGAGTGCAGCTCGTACCCGGCCAGCGTGACGAAGGAACCCGGCTTGTTGGCCTGGTCTATGGCACGCGTATATTCGTCGGCGTTGTCCCGCAGCCGGGCAAAACCTTCATTGTGGTACGAAGCAACTTCGGGAGGCATGTCACCTTCGTCCATATCCGGCCACGCCGCGTGCCCAGTTATGCTTGCAAAATCCAGCTGCAATGCCGCGTTGGACAGAGCGGCGGCAAGCGGGCCATGCCCGTAACTGATGCCGCAGTGGTTGTGTATATCGCCACAGTACGCTTTTCGCCCCGAGTACCAGTCAGTGCCCACTCGCCCGCCTCCTTGCAAAATCGCCGCTCAGGCTTTTACCGACCCCGCGGTAATGCCCCGTATCACGTACTTCTGCAGCGACAGGAAAAACACGACAACCGGCACCATGCCCATGATGAGCGTCGACAGCGCCCAGTCCCAGCGGTTCATGTGCTGGCCAAAAAATGCGAATATACCGAGCGGAATGGTTTGCACGCTGGAACTGAACAGTAGCAGTGCCGGCAGCAGGAAGTCATTCCACACCCATAGCAGCTGTACGATGATAACCGTTACCACCATCGGCTTGAGTAGCGGCAGCACAATCAGAAAGAACGTCTGTACGGTACCGCACCCGTCTATGTACGCGGCGTCCTCTAGTTCCCTGGGGATGGACTTGATGTACCCGTGGAACAGGAAGACCGTGAGCGGAACGCCAAAGCCAAAGTACACGATAACAACGCCCATGAGACTGTTGACCAAGCCGAGGAGGTTAGCCATTTTTACCATCGGAATCATCACCGACTGAAATGGTATCATCATCGCACTGACGAACAGTATGAATATGACCTTGCTCGCCAAATGCGGTCGGCGAACGAGCCGCCAGGCTGTCATCGAGCCCATGAGCACCATGCCCGCGATACTCAGCGAGTTGACAATTACCGAGTTGAGGAACACCTTCGGGAATGATACCAGGTTCCACGCCTTGGCGTAGTTCTGGAAGTCCAGCTTCGCGGGCAGCGCCGCGGCGTCCTTGATGATGTCTCCGTACGGCTTGAACGAGTTGACTATGATA
>JAFGUM010000186.1 GCA_016938515.1 Spirochaetales bacterium
CGAATTCCAGTACCAGCATCGAATACGAGACGGCATTTTTCACCAGTTTCGATTTCTACGCAGGCAGTATTGCCTCCCACGGTAGAAAACAGGTAGTCGGGTAGCTTTGCGAGAAAAAGTTCCCTCGCTTCTTGTGAAATAAGGTCGTCAGGGGAGATTCGCTGGACGATGGATGAGATTTTGCTCCTAAGTTTGGCAGGAGTCAGGGGGGTCGGCAGGGAACCGCGCACTCCCCAGAAGCGTATTTTCATCGAGAGTCTCCAATGCGGTATCGTAGGCGACGATCAGGGGCGGATACGCCCGACGTTGCCATAGCTTTTCTGCTATGACTTCACCGGATACCAAGGAACCCCTGCCTATGCCGGGGCAGTCAGCCGCTTCGCGACGCCATGCCTCCGGTGATTCGAGTATGCCCTGCCAAAACGGATACGTCGAGCACTGAATTGGCCTGGCGTCGTACACGGAACACCCGTGTGCTCCCCAGAGAATGCAATCATGATCCGCGGTTTCCCTCAGGCTGAGCGCGTATCCGGTGCCTACATCTACCGCCTGTACCAGTGTAGTGATAAATTCATTGAATTCAAGCCTGGTCTTGAGAAGAAGACGCTTGATATCATCTGCAGATAAAAAGACGAAGCCGGGTTCGTAGCGGCAACAAGAGGAGCACCTCGTACATTCAAACTGCAGCCCTTTGGCCCAGAACATAGAGTTCACCGTATACCCCGGATACAAGCAGGGACCGCCATGACGGCGGTCCCTCTAAATGGAGAGAGAAGGATTTGAACCTTCGAAGGCGTAGCCAACAGATTTACAGTCTGCCCCCTTTGACCACTCGGGAATCTCTCCGTAGCGATCCCGACCGCCACCGGACTCGTTTGAGCCATCTCCCGGAATCGAACCGGGGACCTCGAGATTACAAGTCACGCGCTCTGCCAACTGAGCTAAGATGGCGTGGAACGAGGCACACTATATCGAAACGTCGCGAATGCGTCAAGCTAAAGGTCTTTGTTTGCAAATAGAGGCACAGTAGCTATCTGAGCGGTGCAAAGTACCCCGTTTCATCTTTGCCGGAGCGATCCCTGAGATAGACTTCAACACTAAAAGGCAGGTACGCCGTGCCAAAAACGTCATCAGCGCTCGAGACGAATGAGAGTCTGTAGGAGCCGGTTCTGCCGCTACGCACGCTTTTAGCTATGATTGAAAGGCCTTCTGGTCGGTCAGCGTGATAGACAGCGCCACCAGATCGGTCAACGAGGTACGTGAGAGCGTCTGATGGGCGTCCCTTGCCTATGATGACAGAGTACAACGATATATTGTTATTGGCCAGCAAGGCGGCGAGCTCGGCTATGGATGGCCCGTCGAGGTAATTGTCGTTCGTGGATCCGGTACCTATGTGTACAAGAACCCTACGCGCCGAAGATCCGAATAAAGACCCAGCAGCGAGGCGAACACCAGAGTCAAAGCGCCACGCGTCAGAGCCCACCGCTGATAAAACAGCTGCGCTGATTGCAGCGAGGCTGCCAGCGGCAGCTGGCTGAGCTGTTTTTCCGGCTATGACCAGAGAGGCGGATGATGACTCGCCGAGCGTGGCGTATATCGATCCGATTGCGTCCCGGGCATCCACTAGTACGGACGCGGTTGCGGGCGACGCTTCGAGCATAAATGTCATGTCGATTTCTTCGGAAACATCGAGCCCGCCTTCAAAGGAGAAACCTGCTACGGGGTTGATAGTAGACGCGAGGTACTCAACGGGTATATCGCCCTCAACTCGGGATTCCCTGCGTACTACGGTTTCAGAAACGTAGAAATTTGACGATCCGAGACCGGTTATGGCTCGACCATACCTATCCTTGACCGTAAGGTCGAACGATACCCGTGGAAACGAATCAGAGTTTACACGCCCTACTTCTACAGACAAGCCCGCGAAGCGTGATGCGGGATCAGACAGATACGCTATTTCGGATGCGTCAAAATCCGCAACAAGAAGCTCGCCGTTGGCGTCGAACGCGGCGGATACTATCATGGGTGTTTTTCGCTCAGACCTGTAGAGCTCGCGGCTGACGCCGGTATCTGGGTCTATAATAAGCACACGGGAACGATCCGCGAGCAGCAACGCGCCATCATCCAGTGCTCTGAGGCCTTCCGGTCGTACGAGAGCCGGTGTATCAAC
>JAFGUM010000187.1 GCA_016938515.1 Spirochaetales bacterium
GGATGCGTACCGGTCTGAATGGCATAGTTTTCTGCTGGCAGTCCAAACGCGTCAAACCCCATAGGATGGAGGACGTTGTACCCGTTCATGCGGAGGTAGCGACAGTAGATATCTGTAGCGGTGTATCCTTCAGGATGCCCGACGTGCAGCCCAGCCCCGGACGGGTACGGGAACATGTCGAGAACGTACCGCCGCTTTTCCTTGGGAATCGAGGGGTCTTCGGTAGCGCGAAACGTCTTGTTTTCGTTCCAATACTGCTGCCACTTGGGTTCGATGTCGCTGAACGGGTACTTGGCCATGAATGTCGCTCCGTCGGGTTGTAAAGCGGGGGCGCGCGCCTCCGCCAAGGTGAATTGATCGGGATCATACCTTATAGGTAGAAACGGCACAAGACAGCGATCAGTCTTAGTCGCCCAGTATATAGTATGATGGAGGGATCATCTGCCGTGTCGTCGGCAGGTAGCCTTTCCCAAACACGTAGGTATCGGTTGATATGAGCAGATGATTACCCGCCTTTACGCCTGTGTCAGCATCTATGTGGTACGAGCCTTTCCACCTGGCCCCTGGGCTGTACACGGCAACAGATTCCAGTAGTCCGTCAACGTCGGTGAGCGTAATCGCGCCTTCTACCACCCGCCTGGCGAACTCACCCAATCCCGCCGTTATAACGAAACCGTAGCCATACGCCCAGGTGCCTAACCGACCAGCGCCACCACGATCGGCCACCGCCTGTTCGAGTGCGCGCAGCACGGCTGGATACTCAGCACCCAGTACACCCAGGTCTACGCCGAGCGCTTCAGGAAAGCCAAAGAGCGGAGACGGTGCCCTGGATTCCAGAACCATGCCACCTTCATCCAGCACGCCAGCTATAAGCGGCTCGAGGCACGAGTCATCATAGCAAAAGAAAGCGATGTTCGTACCGTGTTCAGAAACCAGCTCCGGGATAACTTTCCCGATAAAGCGCCGGTATCCTTCGAGCCTTTCGCGCCAGATCGCCGCGGGCACCTCGATGCCAATGAAGGTGAGCCCTAATTCATCGCTCGCTGCCTCCAGGCTCCTCGCAAAGGCTTTGGCCTCCTCCGCTGTTATCCGCTGTTCCGAAGACAGGTGCACGATCGTACCCGCCCCCAGCTCCCTGGCAGCCCATACCATCGTATAACCACGCCCCACAGCATCAGACGCCACAACCAGATCCGCCGCTTCCTCTATTATGAGGTTTGCCTCCGAAGGAGCTCCCGCAATCAGCACGATATCCGGCCTTTTCTCACGGAGCTCGTCGAACCACGACGCGGTACCTTCTATGGCAGGAGCCGCTACAACGGCCTTGACCATCGGATCCGCCGCCAGCGCTTCCACGAACGCGCTCACGTCTGCCCGCCCACCTTTGGGTGTGATTGCGTGCAGCACCATACCACCGTCAGCAGCCATACCGTAACGAGTAGCCAACTTCGCCACACCGAGCTCAAAATCTGCCGCCTGTCCGCCATCACCGGTTACGATTGCAACGCGGAACGGTGCCGCGGGTTTTACCAGCTGAGAAGCAACCGCTTCTACTCTGCTTGATTCTCGACACCCAGAAAACAAGGCAAGGAGAACGATAACAGTGACCGTAGCGCGCACTCGGGAAGCTTGTAGTCTGCTAA
>JAFGUM010000188.1 GCA_016938515.1 Spirochaetales bacterium
CGCTGAAAAAACTGCTCAGCTTTCAACCGGTTCCCGACGGCGAGCGCGATCATTTTGGCCTGTTCGCCCAGAACGAAATCACGCTAGGCACGGGCTGGAGCCTGACCCTCGGTGGCCGCTACGATTACTTTGCCGCCGATGCCAGGGATGTCACCATGAGCCAGACCAGCTACAGCGGCAGCGGCGCCACGACGCTACAAACAGTCAATACCTTCTGCGGCGAAACGGATCAGGCCGTGACCTTCAGTCTCGGTTCGCTGTACGCCCTGAGCAACAGCCTGCACCTGACTACCAATCTGGCCACAGCCTTTCGCGCCCCGGATCTGTTTGAGCGCTATTCCACCCGTGGCGGCGGCAGCCAGTTGATCATCGGCAACCCCGACCTCGACGCCGAATACACCTACAACGCCGATCTCGGCCTCAAATATCTTGCGGCGCGCGCCACGGGCTATGTCAACGTATTTTACAACCGTATCAATGACTACATCGATCTGGTCAAGCAGGATAGCGCGTTCCTCGCCGACATCCCCACCTATGGTTACCTCAACGTCGAGGACGCGGAACTGTACGGCATCGACGGCGAAGCGACGATCCGCCTGACGACTTATCTCAGTCTGGAAACAGCCATCGCCTGGGTGGAAGGCAGAGATCGCCACAGCCACGACCATCTCAGCGCCATCGCCCCGCTCAACGCTCGCATCGGCCTGCGTTACGCCGCAGCGCTGGCCGGCGGCAGCCGTTACACCCTGCGCGCCCAGGCCACGCTCTATGACCGCCAGCGCAATGTATCGGACAGTGAGGACGAGACGCCGGGCTATGCGACTTTTGACCTGCACGGCGGGCTCAATTTTGGGGCGGCGGGTATATTTGAAGAGATCATGCTGACGATCAGCGTGAAAAACCTCCTCGACCGCAGCTACCGCAGCCATTTGCGCTCCAGCCAGACGGAGTGGATCTATGAGCCGGGCCGCAATATTGTCGTAGGGTTGCAATGCGCCTTTTAAAAGATGACCTGATGGAGCGCAGTTCTATCGCTCGTAAACACGGGACAGCCCCCGATGTCTGGAGGCAGTTCCGTGTTTACTACAAAGTTGCTTAAACGAGCGCCATTCTAGTCAGTCCTGTTAATTTCTTAAGAACGTCCCCAGCTCCTAAAAGCGCACTCCCAGCCGCAACATGCCATA
>JAFGUM010000189.1 GCA_016938515.1 Spirochaetales bacterium
CATCTCTTCGACGCCGTTGGCTATCCCGAGCTGTCGAGACGCTTTCTTTCTGATGGCACCGTTGAAGAGACTGCGTTTGTATACGAAGGCGGGCGTCTTGTTACACGCTCTACGGCGTTGAACGGGAATCCGGTTTCGGTCGTGCGGTACCTGTACGCTCCTGATGGACGACTTCTCGTTGCCAGGGATGACGCTGGAGCTGTGATCGGCAGCGCGTACCAGGCAGGTGGTGCATCCAGAATGTGGCGGGTTGCAGACGGACTCGTGGAGCTTCGCGAATACGACAGTTCGGGTAGACTGGTTTCGCTGTCGTCGTACGAAGGGGCGAAGCGACTATATTACGAGGAACGAAGCTGGCAGGGCGGTGTGCTGCAGAAAACGGTCGTGATGGACGCCGAGGGTGCGAGCACGAGTACCTGGTTCGCCACCGAAGGAGCAGCGCTTGGAAAGCCCACCGTCGCCTTGATACTGCTTCCCGACGGAACCGAAGCGTCTGATAGCAATCTTTACGACGAAGCTGGTCGCTTGATGGTGCGCGAATCCGCGAGTTCGTCAGGTTCCTCGCGGGTTGAATACACGTACGATGCTGTTGGTGCGCTACTCGTGGAGCGCCGTTTTTCTGATGGACTGCCATCGATGGTGGTGCGCTACGAATCGGACGGCGTCCGGGTAGAGGAGTCGTACGAAAAAGGCGTAGCGTTCGCCCGCGTCCGATACGAAGATGGTCGCAAGGTGCTGGAAGAAATACTCAAAAACGGCCTCGTCGTCAGGTCCAGGAGCTTTGAATGAAACGAGGGGCATGGATAGCCTTCGTAGCATCGCGGTGGTTTCGTTCTGGCAGGGATTCGGGACCATCGCTGGCGCCCGCTACCGCCGGCATCGCGGTAGGGGTGGCAGCACTCTTGTGCGTCATCGGGGTTATGAACGGCTTGCAGATGGGGTTTATAGAAGCTGTACTCGACCTTGACAGCTATCATGTGCGCGTTCCATCGTCGCAGGCCGGGGTTGACGAGGTGTTATCAGCGATTCCTGGCGCGCTTGCCGCCATGCCCTTTGTCGACGTGAGGACGGTGGCTATGAACTCGAGGGGAAAAACGGTTCCCGTTCGCGTCAAGGTCGTGCCTGATGACGCGCCGCTGCTTGATCCGGTTTTTTCAGCCAGGCTGGAACTGCGTGCTGGACAATTCGGCGGAGGACTGCTGGTTGGTTCGGAGTTGGCTCGCGCACTTGATATTCGTGTTGGCGATACCGTGTCAGTGCTGTCTGTGTCCGCTGATGAAGAAGAAGGCGTAGACGCGGACGTTCTTGAGATGGGCATTGCCGGCATTTTTCATTCGGGGTACTACGAGTTTGACGCGGCACTTGCCTTTGCTCCACAAGCCAATGCCCAGAGCCTCGGTGACGGGGAGGACCCCATCATAGGAGTCAGGCTTGACGATCGATATGGTGACGACGAGGCTCTTGTACGGCTTGAAGCCGCGGGGATACGCGGAGCAGAATCCTGGCGTCGCTACAATCGCGCATTTTTTGGCGCGCTGCGCATGGAAAAATCGGTGATGATGATGCTCATTGGCCTCATTTTTCTGGTTGTTGGCGTTAACATATTCCACTCCATGAGGAAAACCGTGTACGGCAGGGTAGACGATATAGCAACGCTCAAAGCGCTTGGAGCGGGTACAAGCTCGCTGCGCCGCGTATTTCTTCTGGATGGGTTGGCGGCTGGTGGTGGTGGCGCTCTGGTCGGGCTGATGCTGGGGCTTCTCGTCTCCATGAATGTCAACGAAGTGTTTTCCGCTGTGGAAGCGTTGGCGGAATACGTGTACCGACTATCTGGCGGTTCTGGCTCGGGATTCGAGTTCTTTTCTCCTGACTTTTTCTACATAGGGGAAGTTCCTGTACGTTTGCTCTTTGGAGAGACGCTGTTTATCGCGACTGCCGGTGCATTATCCGCTCTCGCGGCGGCGTGGGCCGCGAGTTCGCGGGTCTCCAGGATACTGCCCTCGGAGGTTCTGCGTAATGAGTAACTACCTGATAGAATGTTCCGGCGTGCGCAAGGAATTCCGAAGCGAAGCTGAAATCCTGGAAATACTGTCCGGAGTAGATCTTGCGCTCGAGAAGGGCGTCCGTGCTTCCATCACCGGACCGAGTGGCTGCGGCAAGAGCACCTTCCTTTCAATTTTAGGAGGTCTCGACAGGCCAACATCCGGCAGGGTCATCGTAGGGGGTGTAGACATCACCGAAGCGGACGAGGACAAGCTGGCCGTGTTCAGGGCTCGTGAAGTGGGATTCGTCTTTCAGTTTCACTATTTGCTCAATGATTTTACGGCTCTTGAAAACGTCATGTTGCCGGCGTTCATGCTGACGGGCGACAAGGCTGCCTCCGTTGAGAAGGCGTATGGGCTTCTAGAAGCCGTAGGCCTTGGCGGCAGGATGTCGCACGTGCCGGCACGGTTATCGGGTGGTGAGCGACAGCGGGTAGCCATAGCGCGGGCGCTCGTCAACGAGCCAGGACTGATACTCGCCGATGAGCCAACGGGTAATCTGGACAGAGCGAGCGCCGTCCAGGTAGAAGACCTGTTATACGGCATCGCGGCAGACAGCAATACAACGCTACTCGTTGTTACGCACGATAACGGCATGGCGGCCAGAGCTGATAGACGATACGAACTCCTTAACGGAAGGCTCAAAGAGTCATGAGAAGCGCCCCGGTTCTGTTCGTGGCATCGAGGTTCTTTCTGGGACGCAGTGACGCGGCAGGGTCGCGGGACCAGGCGCGTAAAGCGCTCGCTGGAGCCGTGCTCAGCGTGGCTCTGAGCCTCGTGCCTCTGATAACGGTCATGCAGGTCGCGGATGGTATGATACAGGGAATAAGCGCGCGCTATGTTGAGCTGGGCACGTACCACGCAGAGGCTTTCCCGTACGCTTCAGGAGATCTCATGGGAGCCCTCGAAGCCGCCCGAGCCTCCCCGGGCGTCGATGGGGCGTGGCTGGAAACTCAGTCGGTTGGCGTGGCTTTCGCCAACGGCTCTCGCGAGGGCGTTTCGGTTCGCGGCGTGGAGCAGGGATTTTTAGACAGCAGTTCTACGCGAGAGTACCTGCAAGTGGAATATGGAGAAGCTACGCTCGAAAAGCCTTACGACGCGCTCGTCGGCGCTGCCATGGCGGAGAAGCTAGGCGTGGCGCCTGGAGATTCGATTAACCTTATATCCGTTCGCAAAAGCTATGATGGCGCTTTCCTGCCTCGAGTCACCATGCTCACCGTCCGCGGTGTCGTTTCAGCCGGTTATAGAGATTTAGACGCGCAATGGCTGTTCATGAGGCAGGACACCGCAGCGCGCGTCATGCCCAAGGAGAGTTCACGCAGCTTCATCGGCATCAAAGCTGGCAATCCATTTGAAAACGTCAACGCGGCGCGCGACGCCGTGGTCGGTCGCCTGCCTCCGGGTTTTGCCGTGTATTCCTGGCGAGAGCTTGAACGCAACCTGTTTGAGTCACTGGCCAGCACGAGGACAATGCTTCTCCTCATAATGGCCGTAACGGTCGCGGTGGCAGCAGTCAATGTTGCGAGCGCGCTTACGACGCTGGTACAGGAGCGGCGCCAGGAAATCGCCGTTATGAAAAGCCTCGGAGCCACTCCCGGAGACCTCGCCCGTATTTTTTCTTTCGGGGGAGCGGTCATTGGCGGAATGGGGGCTGTGGTCGGCGCTGCGGGAGGCCTTCTGGCCAGCGTACGTATAAACGAGATACTGTCGTTGCTCGAGCGTATCGTCAATGGATCACGCCGAGCTTTTTATGCCGTAACGGGTGGGGCTACCACAGAAGCATACAGAGTGCTAGATCCGGAATACTACCTTCAGACGATTCCCGTAGACGTACCCTATGGTGAGATACTGGTGGTAGTCGTAGCGACTATAACGCTGTCGTTCGTGGCGGCGATCGGTCCGGCATCCAGAGCTGCTGCCTTGTCGCCGCTTGAGGCATTCCGACGACGCTGAAGCTGCTGTAATGAGGGCTATGGTGACAATCCAGGCTCTTCAAGGTATAGTGTGCGCGTTCGAACTCATGCGGCAATGCCCGGAGCCGCGTACTCTTCGACAGGAGGACCTTCATGGCCAAAACAGAAACAAACTACGCTACCCAGACAGCCGATGACAAGTTCAAGGCGCTTGAGGCAGCCAGGCTCCAGATCGAGAAGCAGTACGGGCAGGGTTCACTCATGCAGCTTGGAAAGTATGATAACCCGCTCGGCATCGATTCGATTCCGTCGGGTTCCATCCTGCTTGACGAAGCGCTCGGCGTCGGTGGCTATCCCCGCGGTCGCATCATCGAGATCTACGGGCCGGAATCTTCCGGCAAGACGACTCTGGCTCTGCACGCCATCGCCGAAGCGCAGAAAAAGGGCGGCATAGCCGCTTTTATCGATGCGGAACACGCGCTGGATCCCGTGTACGCAAAGAATCTTGGCGTTGACACCGACGAACTGTGGGTATCACAGCCAGATAACGGTGAGCAAGCGCTGGAAATCGCAGAATCTCTCGTCCGTTCCGGGGCGGTTGACATCATTGTCGTTGACTCAGTAGCGGCTCTTACTCCGCAGGCAGAGATCGAGGGCGACATGGGTGACGCTCACGTTGGCTTGCAAGCCCGCCTCATGAGCCAGGCTTTGAGAAAGCTTACAGGGACGCTGAGCAAGTCAAAGACAATCCTTGTGTTCATAAACCAGATACGCATGAAAATTGGCGTCATGTTTGGCAACCCGGAAACGACAACTGGAGGCAACGCGCTCAAGTTCTATTCGTCAATTCGCATAGAGGTGCGGCGTATTGAGACTATAGAGTCGGGCAATGACGAAGCCATCGGCAACAAAGTGCGGGTCAAGGTCGTCAAGAACAAGGTCGCGCCGCCATTCAGGCGGGTTGAACTGGAAATAATGTTCGGAAAGGGCCTGTCGGCTTCCGGTAGCCTTATAGACGCGGCTGTCAAATGTGGTATAGCCGACAAAAAGGGCGCGTGGTATACATACGGCGAAGAAAAACTCGGCCAGGGCAGAGAAAACGTCAAGCAAACTCTTGAGCAGAACGCCGAGCTGGCCGCAGAAATAGAAGCCAAGGTTCGCGCCATTTTCTTTCCGCCTAAAGTGCAGGCGAGCAAAGATGGCAAGGAAGGCAAGGACGCAAAAGCCGCCAAGGATGCCAAAGATGCGCCCGCGGCAAAGCCCGTAAAGGCTACGCAAGCGGCTACGCCAAAGCCTCCTGTGGCAGGAACCGCCCCTGCAGACGATGACGACGGCGGTTTGTTC
>JAFGUM010000190.1 GCA_016938515.1 Spirochaetales bacterium
ACTTGGTCTGGTCTGTCATCTTGGGCATGGCGTTCCATACCGAGGCGGCCACTGCGTTGCCGACCGCGGATTCTGCCGAAGTCGTGCTCATCACCTGCGGGCTCTGGAATGCGACGGATCCGAGAAGCTGGGCTGTTGAAGTATCGTAGATCTTCATCGACCCCTGGGCGGTGGCGTAATACTTGCCTCCAGAGCTGGAGTTCGTAGCCGAGAACGAGACCTCAACGTATACATCGGCGTTGTATTTCTGCGCGATGTACTGAATCAGGTCTATTGATCCGCCGGTTTCTGCCTGGTAAGCGGACTGCTGGTCTTTCTTGTTCTTTTCAATCTGGTCAAAATCGACTACGGACAAGCCCATCTTTTCCAGCAGGAACCGGTTGGCCTGGTTCACGGCGATCTTGGCTGATTGTGGATCTATACCAGCTTTCTCGTCGTAGTAGACCATGTACTGCAGGCGAGCGAGGTGGTTGTTGAGGAAGGCTTCCTCTTCGGGTGTCAGCACGCCGGCAGCTGGTGGTGGAGCGTCAACCGCTGGAGACGCGGCGGGTGCTTGGGTTGTAGCCGGGGCGGGCGAGCCTGATGCGGTGGGTGCAGTGCTTGTCGCCGAGCCCCCCTGTACGAGCGCGATGGCTCTGTCTTTCAGGGGCTGGCCGGGATCTACCGCGGCTGGCGCGGCTTGATCCGCGGGTGCGGGCTCCGGAGCGGGTTCCGGCGAACTTACGCACGAACCAAGAATCGCGACGCAGACGATCGTTATCAATGCTTTCATCCTCATGGACAATCCCTTCCCCTCGTTCGGAAAAATACTATAGCGCGGAAAAACACAAAAACAAAACCCCGCACGCGACAAGGTAAAAACAGCGCGGCACGGTTTGGACTCTATCCAACCTATACGATTGTAAACGATGACAAGACAAAATCAAGGCTTCGCCTTATAAGTCATCGGCAGAAGCCAGGCTGTCTTGGCTGGTTGTGGATTGAGCGCTCGTCTTGACTTCGAGAATGGCCAGCGTCAGAGCACGAATGGTGGCTGGAGAGCCCGGATCTGGGGAGATGACCCACCTGGCTCCGGGGGCGAGGCCGTACGGTATAGGCAGCTGCTCGTCGCCACCGCCGTACAGGATTGCGCCGGAGTCCGTACGCTCGAGACCCACGGCAAACCTTCCGCCGTCGAACACGGAGAGCGTAGTGGAAAGATCGCTCTGGTCGGTAGCGTCGTCGTAGATCGCTACATTGCCATTCGAGCCAATAGAAAGCGTCTTGCCGCTTTCAAGCGCCATGCTGACGGTAACTTCTCCCGCTACAAGATCAAACCACAGGAAGCTTCTGTCTTCTGGCAGGTCTGCGTCTCCGGCTATGAGCTTCGAATTGGTTAGAAGGGTCAGCGAGTCGCGACCGGGTTTTACCGGACCCTCTGTTACTATTCCCCTGCCTGGTACGCCACCTTCAAAGCCGCTGGCGACCAGCAATGACGGGCCGAGCCTTGTCGCTTCCGCGAGGTAGTAGGCGGGGTAAGCGCCAGCCATCACGCGTACTTCGTCGTACACGGCTTCGTAGCCGTCGTCACCGGCTATGGTACAGGCTCCTGGCACCGCTCCAAACAGGCCGGAAGGAACAAAGCCAGAGCCGGCGGGGTTTTCGTCAATGTAGAACGATACAGCCGCGCCGGTTTCCACAGGGCTGACGTGCACGGCGAGTCGGGTCGCCCTGTTGGGAAGACCTGATGACGCGAGCGCCGAGTCGCCCCGCGAGCTGACGAAGGGGATCCCTCCGCGTACGCCTATGGTAAGGCTCGGCACGCCGTCTGTCCCTTGCGCGATCAGCAGCACGCCATCCCCGTCTGGTGCATCACCCACGGCCGGAGCGATGGTAAACACCGCGGTAAACGCCCTGGGCAGACCGGTGGATTCATCAACAGGAAGCAGGCTCGACGCGGAAACAAGCCCCGCTCCGGCGCCTAGGTGGAATCCGAAGCCGGCGGGATAGGTTTCCAGGTACGGCTCGCCCAGGCCAACTGGCTCACTTTGACTCTGGCGGATTCCTGAGTCCTTGTAATTGCCGTTCAGCGCAAGCCGGGTCCAGGCATCCAGGCTTTCGTAGGCGTCGGGAGATCCCGAAACAGCAGAGAGGGGTAGCCTGATGTCTGCGGTGGACAGCGGCGTAACATCGAATCCGACGGGTGGCTCGAACGGAAACAGCTCCGCTCTGGCTACGTAGACGCCGTTGGCCTTTGGTGCCTCCCAGGCTACCCTGTCGGCGCGCTCTGAAACGAGGCCGACGGCTCTGACGGTTCCGTCGATTGTCCATCGTATCCAAGGATCAGTACCATCCGGATAGTCGGCTTCAAGCTTGAGGAGGGAAACGCCGCCGGCGTTGACCTTGCCTGGATACACAGCCAGTGCCGGAGTAGGCATCGATCCGGCGTACACGAGAAGGGCGGTACTGTACGTAGACAAAACAGCGCCTGAAGCGTCACGCACCGACGCCTGCAGTACATAGTAGCCGTCTTCCAGGTCATCTGGCAGTGAGAATGGTGGTATATCGCGGTAGAGATCCTCTACGACGATGCTTCCATCCGCTGCGTCGACACTGGAAAATACGATGGATGCCACAATCGAACCCGAGGAACTGGTAAGTTCCAGGTATAGCGAAGCTGGTTCAGGCGCTCCGTTTACCGATGAAACCGCTACTGCAAGGGATGTGTCTTCAGCCAGGCGCGCACCGTCATCAAGCGGCCTTCCCTCCTGCGTCAACTCGACGACGTACATCGAGTCGAGTTCTTCCTTGGTGAACAAGGCACTGCCCACGTCACACGAAGCGAAGACGAGAGAGACGAGGAGAATAACAGTAATTGTTGCACGCACCGTTATCTTTGGCATATACATTCCCAGTTGATAGTATAGCACCAAAGGCTTCTGGTAACAATAAACAAAGAAAAAAACGCGTCAGTGCCGTGTATCCATGGCTTCGTGCACTACCCTTGCTATGGGCATGCGCCTGCCCATGCCAAAGGCGCGCGATGACACCTTGATAACAGGGGCGGCCTGCCTGCGCTTGTACTCTGACCTGGCTGTCATCGCCACGATACGCGTAACCACGGCGGGGTCGAAACCGTGAGCCGCGATGTCTTCCGCTGACAGGTCTTTCTCTATATACAGCTCGAGTATGGCGTCAAGCAGGTTGTACGGCGGCAGGGAATCCTGGTCGAGCTGGTTGGGACGCAGCTCTGCCGAGGGCGGCTTGTCTAGTATGGCGCGGGGAATGAGCCCGTCGCGGGCGTAGATACGTTCGCAGAGGGCGAATACTTCTGTTTTAAGGAGATCGCCTATCGGCGCGAGGGCTCCGCACATGTCTCCGTACAGCGTGCAGTAGCCAACGGCGAGTTCGCTTTTGTTGCCGGTGGTTAGCAGCATGCTATCGAATTTGTTTGACCATGCCATAAGAATGTCGCCGCGTATCCTGGCCTGGAGGTTTTCTTCGGTCAGGCCAAACGCCGTGCCTTCAAAATGTGGGTTGAGGGTGCCCAGAAAACTGGAGAACGGGGCCTCTATCGGGATGGTTTCCAGCCTGCATCCGAGCTGCCGCGCCAGTTCAACGCTGTCGTCGACGGATCCAGCCGAAGAAAACCTCGATGGCATGCTTACGCAGGTCAGGTTGTCTGCTCCTATCGCCTTGGCGGCCAGCACGGCGACTATGGCAGAATCTATGCCGCCAGAAAGCCCCAGGTGCGCCTTTTTAAAGCCGCACTTGCGCATATAGCCGCGTATTCCCTCGACGAGCGCGCGTTCAACTTCATCCCAGCGCTGCGGTGAGGTTGGTGCCGCCTGTTCCGCAACGGTGCTTTCTGTATCGACGACGAGTATGTCTTCGCCAAAGTCTCCAAGGGCTACCAAGTGTCCCTTCCTGTCTACGAGGAAGGATCTTCCGTCAAACACGAGCGAATCGTTGGCTCCTGCCATGTTGCAGTACGCGACGGGTACAGCCCCGGCTCGCGCGAGATCCGCGCACAGACCGACGCGCAGGTCTGTCTTGTCCATCTGGTAGGGTGAGGCTGAAGGTACGATTATGAGGTTGGCTCCCGCGTCGAGTAGTTCGCGGGGTGGATCGACGGGGTAGCGCATTCCCGGCACCGGGGTGGTTTCGCGCCAGAGATCTTCGCATATGGCGAAGCCTATCCTGGAGCCGCGGTAGTTCCAGACGCGGCGCGCTGTCGCCGGTTCGAAATACCTGGCTTCGTCAAAAACATCGTAGGTAGGAAGCAGTGTTTTGGCCTGTTCAAAGACTACAGCGCCGTCGAGGATGACTGAAACGGCGTTGGTAAGGGGGCGTCCGAGTCCGCTCGGGTTCCTGCCTATGTGGCCAAGCGCCACCGCGACGCCGTGGGGCAGGGACTTTTGCAGGCGCCGGAACGCTTCCTCCTCGAGCTCGGCAAAGCTCGGCTGGTCAAGCAGATCCATGGGGGGGTAGCCGCACAGGCTCATTTCGGGGAACACGACGAGTTCTGGTTCGTGCCGCATGGCACGTCCCGTCGCGTCAAGAATTCTGTCGACATTGCCCGGGAAATCACCAATTACGGTGTCTATCTGGCACAGCGCAAGCTTCATGATGGCTCCAATCGAGGGCGCCAGCGCCAACTTGCACCCTGTCCGCGCCCATAGTACACTGCGACTGTGAAAAAGACAACGTTGGTCGTTCCCGCCGGGTCGGCGAATACCGGCGCCTTCCTCGCGGAGGCGCGAGTCTCCGGTCGTGCTTCCGCCACACTTTCGATACAGCCTCCGTACTACGCGCCGGGTGCTGACGCGGCTGCTGATGACGCGGCTGCTTATGCCGATGAGCCCGTCCCCGGGCGCAACCTCGCAACGGCAGAGGCGACACCGGCGGAAGAAGGGGGCACGGCGCAGCCGGAGAGCGGCGCGTGGCCTGGCGAAGAAGCCCCGTACACGGTCATAGAATGGAATCCCCTGTCGTTCGCTTCTGGCCGAGCCGCCATAATAGAAGCTGAAACGATGCTGGGCGGTCGGCTTGACGAACTCGTCATCATAGCTGATCCGCACGCAGATACCGCTGGGCTCAGCTCACTGTCTCCAAAAGAACTGGAAAGCGCTGTACTCGCGTGGGGAGCAGGCCACGCTGAATTGATACGGGAAGCGGCCAGACGGTTTGAAGTGCGGGGAGGCGGCACCATAGTACTCGCCGTCGTACACGCGGATCGAGGCCCCCTGGGCGCGATGGCCGAAGGCGCGTTGCTGGGCCTCGCGGAGGGCATACTGGCGACCGGGTTGGGATCGGTTCGCTTTGCCGCCATCCGCGATGAGTCGGGTCAAGCGGAGACGTTGGCCAGGCACCTGATGAAAGCGCTGGATGAACCGTCCAGGGACTCGGGCAGGATCCAGCGAATCGGAGGGCGGCAGAGCTTGTTCGGGCGTAGCTGACGAACGTAGACAAAGACGCGATAGCACTGAGCAGGGAGGCTGTGATGGTAAAGAGTTCCGTTAAGCGATTTGGCATCCTGACGAGCGGCGGCGACTGCCCGGGGCTCAACGCCGCCATCCGCGGCGTCGCCAAGGCGGCTTCCAGCGTATTTGGCATGGAAATAGTCGGCATATCAAACGGATACAGGGGCTTGATTGAAGGCGACGCGCGTGAGCTGTCTCCTGATGATTTTTCGGGAATACTCACGCGCGGTGGAACAATCCTGGGTTCGTCCCGCGAAAAGCCGTTCAAGGGGCGTGACGACGGGCAGGCATCCGACGCTGAAGTCGGCAAGGACAAGCCGGAGCTGATCAAGGAAAACGTCGCAAAGCTCAGACTCGACGCGCTCGTCGTGCTCGGGGGCAACGGCACAAACACTACGGCGCACTTGCTGTCCAAAGAAGGCCTCAACGTCATCGGCTTGCCCAAAACCATAGACAATGACATCTGGGGTACCGAAGTGACGTTTGGCTTTCATTCCGCGGTGGAAGTGGCTACCGAAGCGATAGACAGGCTGCACTCCACCGCGCACTCGCATAACAGGGTCATGGTGATAGAGCTGATGGGGCACAAGGCGGGATGGCTCGCGCTCTACGCGGGCATTGCCGGTGGTGGCGACATCATCATCATTCCAGAAATACCCTACGACGCCGTGTCCGTGGCCCGGGACATAGAGAAGCGGCGTTCAGAAGGCAAACAATTTTCCATCGTTGTCGTCGCTGAAGGCGCCATGTCCAAAGAGGAAGCCGACCTGCCCAAAAAAGAGCGCAGGCGCCTGCGCGAAAAAATGCCGTACCCGAGCATCGGGTACAGGGTCGCGGCAGAAATTCAGTCGATGACCGGTATGGAGACGCGCGTAACGGTGCTTGGGTATCTGCAGCGGGGAGGGACGCCCAGCCCCTACGACCGCGTTCTGGCTACCAACTTTGGCACCGCTGCCGCCGAGCTGCTGGCGCGCGGGCGATTTGGCAGGATGGTGTGCATGAAGGACGCCAGCATTTCGTCCATACCCTTGTCAGAGGTGGCCGACAGAACCAAGACCATACCAGCTGACCACTACATGGTTGATACAGCAAGACTCGTCGGCGCGTGTTTCGGGGACGGGGCCTGAACTTACCGCCGCCGGAGCTTCTTCTTGGCGTTTTCCAGCCTTGAGCGCTCCGCCGACGCGGCGACGAGCAGGGATTCCTGCCTCCGTGTAACGCGCGCCCGTATCGCTATAAAGGCCAATCCGCCGACTATCATCAAAAAGCACAGTATTTGGCCCATTGAAAAGTTAAGCGGCGTCGTGAACAGGTGGATGGAAGCGTCCGGGTCTCCGAGCTTTATGATGTATCCGAGTTCCGCGTCCGGTTCCCTGAAGTACTCTATGACGAAGCGCACCAGGCCGTATCCGGTGATGTACGCCCCCACGGCAAACCCTTTGAAGGGGCTGCGGAGCCTGACGACGAACCAGAGTACCAGCCAGAGCACCACGCCTTCGAACAGCGCCTCGTAGAGCTGCGACGGGTGCCTGGGAAGATTGACGAGCGCTCCTTCGATGGCGATACCAGCCTTCTGGGCTATTTCCTGTACCCAGGGCAGGTCGGACTGAAAGCGAGTCGCGCCGGGAAACACCATTGCCCACGGAGCCGCGCTTACCTTGCCCCACAGCTCGGCATTTATGAAGTTGCCCAGGCGGCCAAACGTGTACCCCAGCGGTACCGATACGGCTATCATGTCCGCCCATTCGAGTAGATCCAGCTTGGCTCGTCTGGCATAGATCATCGCGCCAATTACTACGCCTACGAGACCGCCGTGAAACGACATTCCCATAAAGCCCGTAAACGCACCGTTTTCGCTGAACGGCCAGAATATGAGCCAGGGTTTTCTCCAGTAGATTCCCGTGGGATCATACAGGAGCGTGCCAAACAGGCGGGCGCCGAGTATCAGTCCGACTATCATGGCGAGGAAGAACCCGGAGATGTCGTCCTCCGAGTACCCGAGCTTGCGCTTCTGCACCTGGTATTTGAACAGAAGGTACGTGACGCCAAAGGCCACGAGGTACATGAGGCCGTACCACCGGAGTGGAAACTGAGGAAAGAACGGCAGTATCTCGGGGTGGATCCAGGATGGAAACTCAATCGCAGCGAGCATGGCGACCTCCGGTCTTTCCGAATGGGCTGTATGACGGCACTATATACGCGGGTACGGATAGAGGCAACCAGCCCTATTTAAGCGGTCGTTCTATTATTCGACCGAGCTGAGGGTCAAACGAGAAAGCCACCCGCTGCTTTGTCTGCCGTATTTCATGGAAGCGGTTGTGGCTTTCCAGGACAACGCCAGCGAATACGGAGCCGCGTATCACGATTTCACCGGGGAAGTGTTCCTCGAATTTTTCACGCAACTCGAATACGCGCATCGAACGCTTCTCAAGCAGCTTTACCAGCTTGAGCTTCTCCTGCCGTATCGCGTCGAGGCTGCCGCCTTCTTTTTCAATCTCCCGCATACGCTTGTCAGCCAGCAGTATCATCGACTTGACCCGTTCGATCTCCCGTTCTTCCGCTTCTATGGCGTCTTTTACGAGGTAGTCCTGTCCAAACGATATCTGGGTCTTGGCTCCACTCTCAGAGCCGAGGTTTTGTACTTCTATACCTTTGCGTGCACGGCACAGGCCACCGATCAGATGACCTTTGTCTCCCTGAAGCGCAACTTTGCCGTTGGATTTGATATTGCAGAGTAGTGCGGAGTTCTTGAGCGTTATGTCTTCGACGCCCAGCAGCATGGCCTGTTCCGCAAAAGCCGCCTCGATGCCCTTGCGCGCGCGTACGGTGCCTTTTTTTGCACCCTTGATACCCTCGGTTATGCGTATGGTCCCGTCAGATGTTACGAGCGCTGCTTCTACGGAGCCGGCAATGAGTACGTCGCCGCCAGCCACTATAGCGTAGCCCGAAAGAACCGTACCGGAGATTGCCACAGGACCTGGAAACTGTATGTTGCCGGTAGCTGGCCCAACGTCGCCGTTGACCTTGTGCGCGGGATCTATGGAAAGCCTGTTCTTGTCAAACTGCAGGATACCGTTTTTGGCCGCTTTTATGATGCGGTCGCCGTTTTCCAGCTTTTCTTCAAGAAGGCTGTCGTCGAAGGTGGGTGGCTCGGCAACGCGGGGATCGACCGGAGCCGGTACGACGCTGCCCAGAACATCCTGCCCGTCTTGTCCCTCAACGCCGATGGAGAGCAGCTCGAGTATGGGTTGGCCTTCTACGACTACTGTTGACCGGTCCTGATTCTTGTAGTCGGCCGTGCCATCCGCGCGCAGGGTCAGAGCGGCACCGCTGGCCATCCTGATGATCCACTGGATTCTGTACCCGCCGGCAGGTACCGGAGCCTTGCCGTGCGCTATTACGCGATTTTCCGCTTTTCTGCCCTCGCGGGCGTCCGCCAGGGCTTCAGAAAGCTCCTTGAGGTCTATTCCGCCGACGACGCCCGCCTCCTTTAAGGCTTCTTGCGCGTACTCCAGCGTCAGTTCGCGTCCCAGCCCATAGCTGCGCTCAACGGTTATGCGTGCTGACATGGCGTCTTCTGCTACGCTGACATCGACCCTGGCGTCTCTGTACGGTAGTACCCGGGCCAGCGTAACGCCGTCTTTGTCGGCGAGCAGCAGAATGCCGTCTTCTTCGCTTTCGATTGTTTCCCTGGAAATCCGCAGATTCTCAAAGATGTTGATTGCCGGGTCATTCCCGGGTGTCGCGGGTATGGCCGCGCCGTATACGTCTGTGCCTGGCTGACCAAACGAGGGCGTGCTGAAGCGGGCTACTTCCTGGTCTTTCTTTACCAGCGCGACCCTGTCCGCCAACGCCAGTGGAAACTCGTCCAGAGTCTTGGCTACCCTGGCAAGACCCGGGGAGGCTCCCAGCGTTGTTATATAGTCCTGCCCCTGCTCTTCGGGTAAAAAGGCAACGCCGAATAGCAGGGTTCTATCCTTGCCTTTGACGGGTTCTTTGCCGGTGGCGAGGGGATAGTCTTCCAGCTCAGTAGTGCTTCCCTTGTAAAACGCGATGACGTCTGTCTTGAGCTTGTCAATCTTGACGCCTTTGAGCTTGTGTTCGGCCAGCGCCGCGCTGACCATGGACAGTTCCAGCAACTTGCCCTTGCCTCGCCCCTTGACGATGGTCAGCGATGCGCTGAGCTTGTCCGGTGATACGTTGATGCGAACCGATGCGTCTCTGTCGCACGACAGGCTGAACCCTGTCAGAGCCTGGCCGCTACGCGTTGCTTTGAGCAGGGCGGAAGCGACTTCATCGATGGTGAGCAGGCCTTCTACCGGCTGCCCCAGTTCCACCGCTTCCTGGAGGATGGCAGCGGCGTCGGGAGGTGGCAAGCGCTTGTCCCCAGGGCTGTAGTCGAGTAGCACGGTGGCGGTGTCGTCCGAGAGACGTATTGAGTACTCTCCGGCTTTAAAAGGGATGAGGTCAGCCCACCGGGTTCCTCTTCGTATGAAGCCAGACGCCTCGGCGACAATTTCTCCTTTGCCGCGCGACAACCCGCTGCCGAGGTGGAACGTCGGGTCGTCATCCTGCCCCGGCGGTATAGTCTTGCCGTATACGTTCTTGCCAGCTTTGCCAGCTCTGGCGGCTACCAGCCGTCCGGCCAGGGTACCCTTGGCGACCCAGAACGACGAGCGTACTTTCGTGTCTACCTGGACGCGTTCGCGAACTTCAATTTTTTCATACTCTACTATTTTTTCCTCTTTGCCAGGCAGAAAGGGCAGGGCACCCGGCTTTTTGACTATGCGCTCTCTGGCGACCTTGTCGACGCGTACCCGGAACAATGCGGGTGGCGCGGCTTCGGCGATGCAGCTGGCTTCAAAGGGCTTGAACTCGGGCGGGGTAGTCAGCTCTACCCACTCCGCTTCCTCTGG
>JAFGUM010000191.1 GCA_016938515.1 Spirochaetales bacterium
GGCCATACGCAAGGCTGTGTCCATCGCGAAGCCAGGCGACGCGGTTCTGCTGCTGGGCAAGGGACACGAACACACCATTGACTACGCATCTGGATCCATACCCTGGAACGAACTGGAAGAAGCGCGCCTGGCCCTTGCGGATGCGGGCTACAAGGCGTCGAGCAGATAAAGGAGTATCATGAAACTGGCTATACTGTACGGTGGCAAGTCTGGCGAACACGAAGTATCGCTGAGATCTGCCGCCAGCGTCGTAAGAAACCTGGATCGTTCCCACGAACTTCGGTTGATAGGCATAACGCGACAAGGCACCTGGCACCTGCAACCGGAAAGCGTTTTGGCCACGTGTCTCGAAGGCGATGCGCCCCTGGAACTCCGTGCTGACGCGCCAATGGTTTTGTCCGTTCCTGGAGTTGGATTACGCGTCTACAGCGCGAGGGGATCTTCTGACCTACGCCTCGACGTTGTTTTTCCGGTGTTACACGGCACATTCGGTGAAGACGGTACCATCCAGGGCTTGCTGGAGTGCGTCAACCTGGCGTACGTCGGAGCAGACGTACTGGGAAGTGCGATAGCCATGGACAAGGAAACAGCCAAAACACTGTGGGCCAGCGCTGGTTTACCGGTTGTGCCGTCAATTACTGTTCTTGCGGACAAGAAAGCTGACGTCGAAGGAATAGTGACGAGCGTATCCGAGCGTTTTGGCTGGCCAGTGTTTGTAAAGCCAGCACGTTGTGGATCCAGCGTTGGCGCTTCCAAGGCTTCTGATAAGAACCAGCTGCTTGCAGCCATTGACGCGGCGTTTATGCACGACTCAAAAATTCTGATAGAACCGTTCATAGCAGCCCGGGAGATAGAGTGTTCAGTGCTCGGTAATGAAAATCCTCGCGCTTTCCCTCCCGGAGAACTCGTGCCGTCTCATGAATTCTATGATTATGATGCAAAATACATTGATCCCGAAGGAGCGGCTCTCATCGTTCCCGCTTCACTTGAAGAAGCCATGGCAACACGCGTCAAATCTACTGCGGTGGCAGCCTATCGAGCCGCGGGTTTATCAGGCATGGCTCGTGTGGATTTTTTCATAGACAAGACCAGTGGAGACTTATACCTGAACGAAGCCAATACCATACCTGGATTTACATCCATATCCATGTACGCGATGATGTGTGGCGCCGGGGGGCTCCCCTTCCCGGCGTTGCTGGAAGAATTGCTCGCCCTCGCTGTTGCCAGGAAAAACACCCGTGCA
>JAFGUM010000192.1 GCA_016938515.1 Spirochaetales bacterium
ACGGCGCTGCCTATAACGCCCGCTACATTTGGCCCCATCGCGTGCATCAGAAGGAAATTACCCGGGTCTTCCTTCTGTCCAACAACCTGCGACACTCGCGCGGCCATGGGCACTGCAGAAACGCCTGCAGATCCAATGAGCGGGTTGATGGTTCCGTGCGCAAACACGTTCATGATCTTGCCCAGGAGCAACCCGGTTGCCGTACCGCACGAAAAGGCAAACAGACCTAACACTATGATAAGCAGGGTCTGCGGTTGGAGGAATTTAGTCGCGCTCGCTGTAGCCCCGACGGAAACGCCCAGAAAAATCGTCAGTATGTTGATAAGCTCGTTCTGCGCCGTGCTGGACAGTCGATTCGTTACGCCAGTTTCCCGAAACAGGTTGCCGAGCATCAGCGATCCGACGAGCGGTACCGACGACGGGAGTATGAGTCCGATAAAGATGGTTGCCGCTATGGGAAACACGATTCGTTCGAGCTTGGTAACCTCGCGAAGCTGCGCCATCCTGATAAGCCGCTCTTTTTTGGTCGTGAGCGCCTTCATGATGGGGGGCTGGATCATAGGCACGAGAGCCATGTACGAGTAAGCGGCAATTGCTATTGGGCCGAGTAATTCCGGCTTTAGTTTGCTCGTAAGGTAAATGGCGGTAGGGCCGTCAGCTCCACCAATGATGCCGATGCTCGCCGCGGCTTTCAGGTCGAAGCCGAGCGACGGGAACCACTGCCCCAGATAGTAGGCCAGAACGAATGGAATGAAAATGCCTACCTGCGCCGCCGCGCCCAGGAGCAAGCTCTTGGGGTTGGCTATAAGCGGCCCAAAGTCAGTCATCGCGCCAACACCCAGGAATATGAGCGGTGGATAGATGCCAAACTTGACGCCGTAGTACAGGTAGTAGATGAGCCCACCGGGCATACCGTCTTCACCAGCGCTGAAAATCCCCCCCAGAGGTAGATTTGTCAGCAGCATACCAAAGGCTATGGGCACGAGCAGCAGGGGCTCAAATTTTTTGGCTATACCGAGGTACAAAAGAACGCAGGATACGGCTATCATGACGAGTTCCCCGGGTATGAAGCCGAGTATCATCATCTCGCTCCCTGCGAAGCCCGCGTACCCGGAGCTTCTTAAAAATTCCAGTATGTTTTGCCACATACGCTATACCGCCGCCCCCCGCCTACGAGAGGTCGACCATCGGGTCGCCTGTGTTTACCGTAGAACCGGACTGTACGCGGATAGCAGCCACAACGCCGTCAGAAGGCGACGTTATCTCGTTCTCCATCTTCATCGCTTCGAGTATCAGAAGAACGTCGCCGCGCCGTACCGCCTGGCCAGCGGCTACCTTGAGTGACAGTACCGTGCCGGGCATGGGCGCTTTTACCGTAGCCGCTCCTCCAGAAGCAGCCGGTGCGGCAGCAGAAGCAGCCGGTGCTGCCGCGGGGGTCTGTGCTGCGGGCGCGGGTGCGGCCACCATCTGGGGAGCCGCGGATCCAGCGGTGCCAATTTCCTCGACGCCAACATCGTATGACTGGCCGTTGACCGTAACTCTGTATTTCTTGACCATGACTATCTCCTTGTATGCTGGTGCGTAGCGCGGCTCACGCGCGGTCTACGTGACCCCAGACGGGGGTATTGAATCCTGAACGCTCTATCGAGGCTATCCTAAGCGACGACGATGCAACTCCTCTGGCGGCTGCGATAGCCGCGACTATCGCGGCTACAACAGCCGGTTCGACGCCGGTGCTCAGGGCTGGCTGCACTGATTGCACGGGTGCTGGAGCCGGTTTCTCTTTCCTGACGAACAGGAACTTGAAAACGCCTATCATCAGCACGAGCGATATCAGGCAGATGAACACGATAGAGATGCCAATTATGACGATGGTCCACATTTCAGACGATGTTTCCATCAGTTCAACCTCACAGTGGCGTGTTGCCGTGCTTCTTGGCGGGGCGGGTTTCACGCTTGCCAAGGAGCATGGTCAACGCCGACGCCAGTCGTGCGCGCGTTTCAGCCGGATCTATAACGTCGTCGACGTATCCGCGAGCCGCAGCCTTATACGGATTTGCAAAATTGTGCTTGTATTCCTCTATCTTTTCCTTGCGCATGGCAGTCGGATCCGCGGCTTCCTCAATATCTTTCTTGAAGATGATGTTGGCGGCTCCTTCTGGCCCCATAACCGCGATTTCTGCGCTCGGCCACGCGAACACCTGATCCGCTCCGAGGTGGCGAGAACACATCGCTATGTACGCCCCTCCGTAAGCCTTGCGAACGATGACGGTAAGTTTTGGTACGGTAGCTTCTGAGTACGCGTACAGAAGCTTGGCGCCATGGCGGATAATGCCGCCGTGCTCCTGGCCAACTCCTGGCAAATAACCAGCAGTATCGGAGAACGTTACCAGGGGAATATTAAAGGAATCACAGAAGCGGATAAATCCGCTGGCCTTGTCGGAAGCGTTGATATCCAGCACGCCGGCGAGAACTTTTGGCTGGTTGGCTACGACACCCACCGTTCGGCCACCAAGCCTCGCAAAACAGGTTACGATGTTCTTGGCGTACAGCGGCTGTATCTCGTAATAGGCGCCGTCATCAAACACCTGCTGTATCACGTCACGTATATCGTACGGCTTGTTGGGAGAATCAGGGATGATATCAACGAGCGCGGGACACGAGCGCGTCAGCTCATCGCTGGTAGCAACCAGTGGGACGTCCTCTATGTTGTTGGAAGGCAAGTAGGAAATAAGCGCGCGAACGCCGGCGATGGTCGCGGCTTCATCGTCGAACATCAGGCTAGAACAACCTGACACTTCGCTATGAACGCGGGCTCCGCCTAGAGCCTCGGCGCTTACGTCCTCTCCGGTTACCGCCTTTATAACCTGCGGGCCAGTTATGAACATGTTGGAGGTCTTGTCCACCATCACGGTAAAGTCGGTGAGGGCGGGAGAATATACCGCTCCACCCGCGCAAGGGCCCATGATTACGGAAATCTGCGGAATGACACCGGAGGCGAGCGTATTCCGGTAAAAAATATTACCATAGCCAAAAAGTGCGTCTACGCCTTCCTGTATGCGCGCTCCACCGGAATCATTGATGCCTATAATAGGGCAGCCAACCTTCATGGCCATATCCATGGCCTTGCATATCTTGGCCGCGTGCATCTCTCCGAGCGATCCGCCAATAACGGTAAAATCCTGCGCGAACAGGTACACGAGCCGACCTTCTACCGTGCCATATCCTATGACCACGCCTTCTCCAGGCGCGTCGACGTCGGCCATTCCCAGATCCGTAGCACGATGTTCCACGAAGGCGTCAATCTCTACGAAGGTTCCCGGATCGAGGAATGCTTCAATTCTCTCGCGGGCGGTCATCTTTCCCTTGTCGTGCTGGGCGGCAACCCGCTTTGGACCTCCGCCCGCCGTTATCCGGCCGCGTCGTTCCTCCAGCTCCTTCAGCTTAGCTTCCATAGTGGTTACTCCATATCCGTACTAAAAAAATAGACTTATGCACTGTCAGTCCCGTTGGCACAGTTCTATCAGAACACCGTTGGTCGCTTTAGGGTGCAAGAATGCTATCTTCGCGCCACCGGCTCCGTAGCGCGGTTTCTCGTCTATAAGCCTGATACCCTTGGCTTTGAGCTCCGCGAGAGCTGCTTCTATGTCGTCTACCCTGAAGGCTATATGCTGTATCCCCTGTCCCCTTGACTCGATAAACTTGCCGATGGGTCCGTCGGGAGCTGTGCTCTCCAGCAGCTCTATTTCTGTTTCTCCGAGTGGCAGAAAGGCGGTTTTTACTTTCTGCTCCTCTACTGTTTCTGTCCCGTGCAGCGTCATGCCGAGAGCGTCGGTATACAGTTTCAAAGACTCTTCCAGGCTTGATACGGCTATGCCGATGTGATCAACCTTGACGACCATTCTATTCCTCCTTAAGAGAGTACGGCACCCTACGCCTGAACGAGTGCGCTTTCCAGCGTATCGAGCGCGTCATAAAAGTCAATGCGTTTGTCAAGAACAGAACGCGCCAGCTCGCTTAGAGAACCCTTGCGCTCGTCCTGTTCGAGCTTGGCGAGGACGCGTTCTGCCGCGGCTCGCCCCAGTTCCCATGATAGGTTCTCTTCTCGCCGCAACCGTAAAAAACCTGTAGCCACGAGCGTCGCTTCATGAGCTTTTATTTCCTGAACCAGCTCTTCAACACCAACACCCGTCTCGGCGACGGTGGATACAACCGGGGGTATTTCAAGCCCTGGATGCACCGACATCTGGCTGGTTACGTGGTGAGAAACACCCTCATCTGAGGCTGCTACGCTCGTATGGTCGCCTTCCAGGGGGCGTGGAGCAGGTTTGAGAGCGGCTCGAGCAGTGTACAGATCTGAAAATCTCGTTACCGCCCCGTTGAGTACCGCTGTTTCGAGCATGGCACGAATTTCCCGCGTCACGCGCTCGGCTCCGTCATGATCTGCCTTGTTTACGCAGAACACGTCACCTATCTCCATTACTCCCGCTTTTATGGCCTGTATATCGTCACCAAGCCCTGGCACGGAAACCAGCACGACAGTATCGGCTATGCGTACGATGTCTACCTCAGACTGACCAACGCCGACGGTTTCTATTATAACGTCGTCGTAACCCGCCGCATCCAGCACCCTCGACGCTTCCGATACGGCGCGCGAAAGGCCACCGAGGTGTCCTCTCGTCGCCAGGCTTCGGATATAGACGCCTTCATCTACGGCGTGGCGCTGCATGCGTATTCTGTCACCAAGTATTGCGCCGCCGGTAAATGGGCTGGATGGATCAACGGCAAGAACAGCAACGCGCCTGCCGCGTTCCCGCAGCAGGCCGACTATTTTGTCTGTCAGCGTGCTCTTGCCTGCGCCGGGCGGCCCGGTAATACCAACCACGTGAGCCTTCCCGGCGTATTCGTGAAGCGCTTTGAGCACGACAAGTCGCGATTCATCTTCACGCTCTACCATGCTTATAAGCCGAGCGGTCGCGCGTGGGTCTCCGGCGCGGACTCGCGCGACAAAATCGGCGGTTTCTTCCACGACTCAGCTACCGCGTTTCAGATTGCCCTTGATAAACGCTACAATTTCTGATGTGGGAGACCCCGGGGTAAAAACACCGGCAATTCCCGCGGCCTTGAGGCCGGGTATGTCGTCATCAGGGATGACACCGCCACCGATGACGAGAACGTCATCAATGTTCTTCTCGCGGAGCAACTCCATCACGCGCGGAAACAGGTGATTGTGCGCTCCAGACAAGATGCTCATAGCTATGACGTCTACGTCTTCCTGAATGGAAGCAGTAACGATCTGCTCGGGAGTCTGCCTCAAGCCGGTGTAGACGACCTCCATGCCCGCGTCGCGAAGAGCGCGGGCTATTACCTTCGCGCCACGATCGTGGCCGTCTAGGCCTGGTTTGGCTACGAGTACGCGTATCTTACGTTCCATGGTAGTACCCACCTTACAGTATGACCTTCTGCTGGTATTCACCGAACACGCCACGCATGACGTCACAAATCTCACCGAGCGTTGCGTACGCTTTGACGGCTTCAAGAATGGGAGGCATCAGGTTGCCCGAGCCTTCCGCGGCAATTTTAACATCGGCGAGCGTCTTTTGAACACGTTCGTTGTCGCGATTGGCCCTCAAATCATGTAGCTTCGCGGTTTGCTGGGCACCGATTATGGGATCCACACGCAAGAGACCTTTGGGTGGAGCTTCTTCAATCTGAAACTTGTTCATGCCCACTACTACCCGATCTCCCGATTCTATGTCCATCTGGTACGCGTACGCGGCATCCTGGATTTCCTGCTGGACATAGCCACGCTCGATGGCTTTTACCGCACCGCCCATGTCGTCTATCGTCCGGATATACGCTTCAGCTTCGTTCTGGATGCGATCCGTCAGGCTCTCTACATAGTACGATCCTGCCAGCGGGTCGATAGTCTCGGTGGCACCCGATTCGTACGCGATTATCTGCTGTGTTCTGAGAGCAATGCGAACGGAATCTTCTGTTGGCAGCGCGAGGGCCTCGTCTCGAGAGTTCGTGTGCAGCGATTGCGTGCCGCCGAGCACCGCGGCGAGCGCCTGGATGGCGACGCGCACGATGTTGTTGTCGGGCTGCTGAGCCGTAAGGGTAGAACCGCCGGTCTGCGTATGGAACCGTAGCGAGAGGCTCTTGGGGCTCTTGGCTCCAAATCGCTCTTTCATCACTTTTGCCCATACGCGCCTGGCCGCCCTGAACTTGGCTACTTCTTCGAACAGGTCATTGTGCGCGTTGAAAAAGAATGAAAGGCGCGGCGCAAACGCGTCTACGTCAAGGCCGGCTTTTACCGCCGCGTCGACGTACGCGATGCCATCGGCGATGGTAAACGCGACCTCCTGGGAAGCGGTAGAACCAGCTTCCCTGATATGGTAGCCCGAGATGGAAATTGTGTTCCAGTTAGGCACATCTGTAGAACAGTACGCAAAAATATCGGTAATGAGCCGCATAGACGGCTCCGGCGGGAAAATGTACGTGCCACGGGCGACGTACTCCTTGAGAATGTCGTTCTGAATCGTGCCTTCGAGTTTTGCAGCGGGAACGCCCTGTTTTTCCGCCACGGCGATATACATCGCGAGCAGCACAGAAGCTGGAGCGTTGATGGTCATCGACGTGGAAACCTTGTCCAGCGGTATGCCGTCGAAGAGTATTTCCATGTCGGCCAGCGAGTCTATGGCGACGCCAACCTTGCCCACCTCCCCCTGCGAGAGCGGATGATCGGAGTCGTAGCCAATCTGCGTTGGCAGGTCGAAGGCGACAGACAGGCCCGTCGTTCCCTGCGCTAGCAGGTACTTGTAGCGTTTGTTGGATTCCTCTGCCGTAGAGAACCCGGCGTACTGCCGCATGGTCCAGAACCGGCCGCGGTACATGGTATTCTGCACGCCACGCGTGTAGGGATATTCACCGGGAAAGCCAATTTCCTGGGTGTACTGCCTGTTCCCATCATCGAGCGGTGTATACAACCTTTTTACAGGCGATTTTGAGCCGGTGGTAAATTCTTTTTTTCGCTCTGAAAATTTTGACAGTGCTTTATCGACACCAGCCTCGTAGGCTTCCATTCCCGCCTTGAGATCATCCATTTCGCTCATACCTGAGTCTCCCTCGCCTTCGAAGCGATCTCCAGGCCGGCCTTGAGCGCCTTTATGTTCAGCTCCTCCGTGCCCTTGGGCACGCGGTTGAGCACGGCTTTCTCAAGAGTCTCCGGCTTGACAATGCCGGAAACGCCACCGAGCACTCCCAGAGCCACAATGTTGGCAACGACCATTTTGCCGATAACATCGGACGCTGTCGACAGTATGGGTACAGCCGTTGTCCGCGCCTTTATTTCCGGGTCGAGGGGTACAGAAGAGTCGACTATGATAAGCCCCTTGCCCATGAGCTTTCCGTAGGTCTTGTACGCGTCAGCGGTAAGCGCCAGCAGGTAATCCGGGTCGGTTGCCTTGGGATAGTCTATGTCGGTTTCCGAGATGACTACCTCGGCCTTGCTGGAGCCTCCCCGTGCTTCCGGTCCGTAACTCTGCGTCTGCACGGCGTTTTTATCATCGAGTATTGCCGCCTCGGCCAACACTATACCCGCCAGAAGGAGTCCCTGGCCTCCGGAGCCGCTTAGTCTGAATTCTGTGCGCATTCGCGTACTCCTCCCTGAAAATTGTCGAATTTCCGCCTGACGCCCTCTATAAGCTTCTGGTATTCTTCGGTGAACTCCGGCGCGCTCTGGTTGTGCAACTCGCCGATGAGGAACTTGCCTTCCAGCTTCTCCGGTGCCATCACCGCGGCCGCTTTTACGTTTACCGCGTGTTCCTTGAACATGTTGAGCATGTCAACAGCCGAGCCAATCTTATTCTTGCGGCCAAAGTACGTGGGGCACTGGCTTACCGCTTCTACGACGGAGAAGCCCTTGTTGAGCAGAGCCTTCTCTATCACTTCTTCGAGCAACTGCACGTGGTAGGAGGTAGCCCGGGCCACGTAGCTTGCGCCCGATGCGATGGCCATCTTGGCCAGGTCGAATGGCCGCTCAACGGTGCCGTACGGAGCCGTCGTGCCGAGCATCCCGACAGGGGTCATCGGGGAATACTGGCCGCTTGTCATACCGTAAATCGCGTTGTTCATCACTATGGTGGTGATGTCTATATTGCGCCTGGCCGCGTGGATGAAGTGGTTGCCGCCAATGGCTGTGGCGTCGCCGTCTCCGGTCATCACTATGACCTTGAGGTCGGGGCGTGACAGCTTGATGCCCGTGGCGAAGGCGAGCGCCCTGCCGTGGGTCGTGTGCAGCGTGTCGAAATCGAGGTAGCCCGGAGCGCGGCTCGAGCAACCAATACCTGAAACCACGACGATGCGGTTCTTGTCGAGCTTGAGCTTGGCTATCGCCCTGATGATTGCGCCGGTTATGGTTCCATGACCACAACCCGGGCACCATATATGCGGAAGCCTGTTCTGCCTGAAGTACTTGAGGCTATCGCTCATCGTTGGCCTCCCATTATAGCCGCGAGAATTTCCTCGGGCTTGAAAAGTTCTCCGTTGATTTTTCCGAGCTTCTCCACTGGAGCCTTGCCGCCTACGACCCTCTCAATCTCCAGCACGAGCTGCCCCAGATTCATTTCCGCTACGATAACGCGCTTTGCCCTGGTTGCTATATCGTGCAGTGGTTCCTCGGGGAACGGCCATATAGTCTTGGGGCGGAACAGTCCTGCCTTCACGCCTTTGGCGCGAGCTTGCCGTACCGCTGACAGCGCCGACATCGCCGACGAGCCAAACGCCACGACAAGCACGTCGCAGTCGTCCACAGACTCTACCGCGTAGTCGCGTATGACCGGCTCAGCCTTTTCGACCTTGCGCTGAAGACGGCGCAAGAGTACGTCTGCGACCTCGCCTTTGTTGGAGGGAAATCCGGTATCGTCGTGAAAGAGACCGGTAACGTGGTAGCGATACCCGGCTCCAAAGGGAGCCATAAGCGGAACGCCACCGTCCGGGTCTGCTTTATATGGTAGATATCCACCGGGAGCCTCGGGAGTAGCCCGAGTTGACACCTTGATGTCCTTGGCTTCCGGCAGCACCACCTTCTCCCGCATATGGCCAATAACCTCGTCCGAAAGAACGACCACCGGTACCCGATAGTCCTCGGCGATATTAAAGGCTTTAACTGTCAGCTCAAAGCATTCTTTAACGTTGCCAGGAGCCAGCACCACGACAGGATGGTCACCGTGAGTACCCCACCTGGCCTGCATGACATCGCCCTGAGCAAGAGACGTGGGCATGCCGGTTGAAGGCCCGACGCGCTGCACGTTTATGATTACGATGGGCACCTCGGTAAGCGAGGCGTATCCCAGATTTTCCTGCATCAGCGAAAAACCGGGGCCGCTGGTCGCGGTCATCGACTTGCGACCAGTAAGCGATGCGCCTATGATCGCGGCGATAGACCCGATCTCGTCTTCCATCTGGATGAACTTGCCACCAATTTTGGGAAGCTCCTCGGAGCACAGCTCCGCGATTTCAGTAGACGGCGTTATCGGATAACCCGCAAAAAATTCCAGCCCCGCCGCCAGAGCGCCGAGGGTGCAGGCTTCGTTACCCTGCATCAGCTTGGCATTAGTCATGTTCTGCCTCCGGCGACACTGAAAAATCGAGATGGGCGGCGTCGCGGCCCTCGGCTTTGCCCTCAATCACCTCGTGAATCTCTATGGCAAAATCTGGGCATCTGAGTTCGCACAGCTTGCAGCCGATGCACGATTCGGGGCGCGCCGCGAACACCTTGCCGTTTTTAAGTTCCAGAACCTGCTTGGGGCAGAATGCGACGCATATATTGCATCCTTTACACCAGCGTTCCCGAATGACATGCTCGAATCTTCGCTTGTTTTGTTCGCTCATATCCTACTCTCATAATATGCTATACCGCTAACGGCGGTAGGGAAATCCAACGACGTACCAGCCCGCACAACCGAGCGCAAATCTGCAGCGGCGCGAGCGACACCGTATACCTGGCCGTTCCCGCTACCATACTCTGAACCCGCGACGCTGTCAAAGCGCGACACTGATGGTAGCAGTTTCAGGCCCGCACACTTCATACGCAACTCCTTCTCATGCGCAGGGCGCCACCAGGCAGATCGTGCCCATGAAGACCTCGTATAATTGTGGAAGAAGCATCGCTATTATTCCATCTGGTGGTATAGCGATAATATTTTTCCATTTATTCAAGGATATACCCCTTTTCTGCGCGCTGTCAACCTATAAATATGCTTGACAATTTGCCAAAATGGTATATAATTCCACCTGATAGTATCTTGTTCCGTAGAATAGAATATTTCGTCTTAGCTTGTCATTCTACGTCGGAAGTCTGGGTACGAAGCAACATTGGAGGAACAGCGCATGGCGGCAACAGACGCCCCGGTACGAGCCATAGACAGAGCCTTGGACATACTGGATTGCTTTGAACCCGGTCAGCTTGAGCTGACGCTAACTGACATTGCCAATCGCATAGACCTGTCTATGAGCACGACGTCCCGCATTGTCGCAACGCTTGAAAAAAGACGGTACCTGGTCCGCAATACCGACACCCAGCGCTATTCCCTGGGATCCAGGATCGCGCAAATAGGAGCTCTGGGCTTATCCAGCATGGATCTTCGAAAAATAGCACTACCCTACATGCGGGACCTGAATGCCCTGTACAATGAAGGCGTCAGTCTGTACGTGATACGGGATGATGAGCGCATTTGCGTTGAGCGTGTCGAAAGCACGCTACCGCTCAGGCGCGTCGTCAACGTGGGAGACCGACATCCACTGACGCGGGGAGCAGCCGGGCGTGTTCTTCTCGCATACCTGCCCCGCGAACGCCGTGAAGCCATTCTGGCCAGAGATCCGTTTACGAGTGAAGAAGCCCTGGAAGAGCTTCGCCATGGTGGCTACACCGTTAGCCTTGGAGAACGTGAAGAAGGCGTAAGCTCTATCGCGGCTCCTATACAGGACGCCAGAGGCGAAGTAATCGCCGCAGTTTCCATGTCTGGCCCTTCTGTCCGCTTCGAGGGATCGGGTTTTTCTGATAAAATATCCAAGGTTAAAAAAACGGCAGAGCTGATATCCAGGGCTCTGGGCCGATAGCGGCATTTTACCTTGGCTAATACCGGGACCGTCCTATATACTGTAGTAAAGCCTCGTGCCGGGATGCGTGGCTATCCAGTCCTGTTCGGAGTTCAATGATGGCTCAACACCTTATGATCCGCGATCTAACCTTGAGAGACGGCCAACAATCACAATTCGCCACAAGAATGACGCAGAATCAGGTTGACCGTGTTCTGCCCTTGTACAGGACGGCTCGTTTTTACGCCATGGAAGTGTGGGGCGGCGCAGTTCCCGATTCGGTTATGCGCTACCTCAATGAAAATCCATGGACCCGACTGGAAAGCATCCGCGACGGTATCGCCGGAACATCCAAGCTCACCGCGTTGTCACGGGGGCGCAACTTGTTTGGCTACAACCCCTACCCCGATTCAGTAATAGAAGGTTTCTGCCGCAACTCGGTGCAATCTGGCATCGACATCATGCGCGTATTCGACGCGCTCAACGACATAGACAACATGACGAGCACCATTCGCTACGTCAAGGAAAATGGTGG
>JAFGUM010000193.1 GCA_016938515.1 Spirochaetales bacterium
AACTGGAATGATCGCAAGGTGGGTCGTGCGCGTGTGCGCACGAATTTTCTGTACCTCACAAAAGGAGAGGCATAATGAAAAGGAAATTTTCATTCGTTCTGGCCATTCTCATGGTGTTCGCCATCGCTACGGTTTCCGCAATGGGTGGCAAGGACGCCGGCAGCCCCGCTGCCGCAGGATCGACCGCTTTCCATATCGGTGTGGTAACCGGTACCGTTTCACAGTCTGAAGATGATCTCCGCGGCGCGGAAGAGCTGATCAAGCGCTATGGCAAAGTGGCCGACGGCGGCATGATCCAGCATATCACGTACCCTGATAACTTTATGGATCAGCAGGAAACGACTATCTCCCAGGTAGTGGCCCTTGCCGACGACCCCCTGATGAAGGCCATCGTCATGAACCAGTCCGTTCCTGGTACGGCAGAAGCCTTCAAGCGTGTTCGCGAGAAGAGGCCAGATATCCTCCTGCTTGCCGGCGAGCCCCACGAAGACCCGCTCGTAATCCAGGGCGCAGCCGACCTCGCGCTCAACAGCGACTTCATCAGCCGTGGCTATACCATCATCTGGGCTGCCAAGCAGCTCGGTGCTGATACCTTTGTTCACATCTCCTTCCCGAGGCACATGTCCTACGAGACCCTTGGCCTCCGCCGCCAGATCATGGAGCAGGCCTGCATAGACCTCGGCATGAAGTTTGTGTTCGAAACAGCTCCCGACCCCACCTCTGACGTCGGCGTTGCCGGAGCTCAGCAGTTCATCCTCGAGAAGGTTCCGGCATGGGTTCAGAAGTACGGCAAAAACACCGCGTTCTTCTGCACCAATGACGCCCACACCGAGCCTCTCCTCAAGCAGCTATTGCAGTACGGTGGCCTTTTCGTTGAAGCAGACCTTCCCTCCCCCCTTATGGGTTACCCGGGAGCGCTTGGCATCGACCTCACCGCTGAAGCCGGTAACTTCCCCGCCATCCTCAAGAAGGTAGAGCAGGCAGTAATCGACAAGGGCGGCTCTGGCCGCTTCGGCACCTGGGCCTTCTCCTACGGCTTCACCGTCACCGCTGGTCTTGGCGAGTTTGCCAAGAATGTCGTTGAAGGCAAAGCCACCAAGAACGACCTCAACGCCCTCTACGCAGCATTCGCGGTGTATACCCCCGGCGCTCAGTGGAATGGCGGCTCATACATCGACGCCAATACCGGCGTTACCGCAAAAAATCATCTGCTCGTGTACATGGACACCTACGTGTTCGGCAAGGGCTACCTGCCCACGACCAAGCAGACCGTACCCGAGAAATACTACAACATGAAGTTTGCAAAGTAAGGATGCTTAACGCCGCGGCTATCAATACCCGCGGCGTATAGGGTAGCCTGAGCTAGCGGACTATACCGCGCACATAACGATTAGCGGCGCCCAGGCGCCGCTTTTTTTGACAGGGTGCTCAAGCGGGTATATCATGCATTCGCTCGTAGCCATCGCTGTACGATCGCGCCAACAGGGCTGGTCCCTTCAGGGACGGCAACAGCCCACAAGAAAAGGTAGGGAACATGCCCAACGATACCCCTTTACTGTCTCTAGAGGGCATCTCAAAGG
>JAFGUM010000194.1 GCA_016938515.1 Spirochaetales bacterium
GCCGCGTTGTCAGGATCACTGGCCAGAACATCGTTGCAGCGCGCTATCGACTCGTCGTACTTACCCGCTTCAGCGAGAGCGCGCGCAAGGTTGTAGCCAGCCAGACCCTGCCCTGGATCAAGAGCAAGCGCCCTCGACCAGGCGTCTCCAGCCTTGTCCCACGAGCCAAGCTCGGCCCATGCGTTACCCAGCTCCGTCCAGCCTGCGGCCTGGCGCCTGGTCTGCTCGGAAGCGCACGACGAAGCAGCGAGTATGACGAGAGCCACGACAACGACGAGTTTTCGCGTGGCTACGCCCGCCCCACCCGGATTCATCGCCTGAGTACCGTCTCTTCTATCGTCCTGATCTGCGCTCTGTAGAGGCTGGCTATACCCGACCCGTAGTCGGCTATCAGCTGGATCATATCCCGCGGCAGATCGTCTATATCTTTGCCGTTGATGCGATCACCAGCGTCGCCCAGACCCGGCATGATGTACGCCATCTCGTTGAGCGCGGGGTCCATCCAGAGCGTATACACGGTCATGTTGTCAACGGCGCGAACGGCGCGCAGCGCGCCTTTGAGCGCGGATATGATAGTAAGGAACTTGACGGATCTGGGTTTGACCCCGAGGTCAAGGATGTACTTGACGACGGTGACAAGGCTACCACCAGTCGCGTTCATCGGGTCCGCGAAGATGAGATCCTTGCCGTCGAGTTCCTCGGGTCGAAAGTACGAGCGGTCAAGATCCAGCACGTACTCCATGGTTGATTCGTTCTTGGTATCGTCGCGCTTGATCTTGAACAACGCGAACGGTGTTACGTAGCCCTTTGACGAAAACTCCTGTATTTCCTTGGAGACTATCATCGACGGCAGAAGGGCGCCGCGAAGCATCACGCACATAACCGTGTTGTCGATGCGGTCGTCTATGTTTGGTATCTTGTGCACCGCGTAGTTCTGCACCGGCACGGTAACCGGCGTGCGCGGTATAAGGTAGTTCTTGTTCTCGCTCTTCGCCCCGCCAAACGCCAGACCGAACAGCAACTCGTACGCGCGCTGCGTGTAGTACATGAACTCCTGACGCTGCGTGTCTATATCACGCAGCTTGGCTATGAGCCTCGAAGCCTCGCCGTGATGCTCGGGTGCCGTCTCAAACGAGTACACCTGGAGCCGCGGCTCGGCTTTGCAAATCTCCTGCATGAGGCCACCCATCTCGTTGTACAGCGCGATGAGTTTTGTCTCTTCTTTGCGGCGTTCGGGCTCGCCACGGGCCGCTGACAGGATGCTAAACGACAGCATCGCCTTGCGGTACAGGTCGTCCATACGCTCTATCGTCGCCCTGTCACCGTCGTTAAGGTACCCGTCCAGATCCTGGGCCTTGAGTACTACCTTGTTCATGGCAAACCTCCAGCGCCGCGGCTAGTCACTCACCATCGACACTCGCCGACGGCCGTCGAAGCGGCCGCCGCGACGGTGGCCACCGCGACCCTGTACCATTCGTCAGCTCCGGCGAAGAACCTCACCAGTAGCACCGCTGCCGATGCCCACGGCGTTGCCCTCGTCAAAATCGAGATGGCACTCGAGCGCGTACGCCGGGTTGACGCGACACAGCACGTTGAGGAATATGGCGCCGCGCTGGCCATCAACCTTGAGGTCGACAATCTCGTTGTCCTTGATGCCAAAACGCTCGGCGCTGGCCGGGTCAAAGTGGATGTGCCGCATGGCGATGATGAGACCCTTGTCTTTCTTTACGGAGCCGTAGGGACCTTCCATCTCAAACGGAAACGAGCCATCGAGCTTGCCGGATTCCTTGGTTGGACAACCCGCCACGCCGAGCTTGAAGACGTCGCTGGCCATGATCTCGCACTGCGTCTCCTTGCGCTCGGGGCCGAGTATCCTGACGTTGGCTATCGAGCCTTTGGGGCCTTTGATCGTTATTGTTTCATCGCAGGCGAACTGGCCGGGCTGCAAAAGGTCCTTGGTCTTGGTCAACTGGTGACCAGGGCCAAAGAGAGCCTCAACGTCGGCCGCGCAGAGGTGCGCGTGCCTGTTGGACAGGTTGATGAGTACGGTGGCATCGGACATGGTATCTCCTCGTCGCCACTGTGGCGACCGTCTGCTGTGGTGGGACGCGCGTACGGATGGAACGAGCGTCAGGGGAGTATAGCAAACGTCGGGAGATTTGTCACCTTTTGTAACGACTACTTCTCTGTACCACTACGAGCTCTACGCGCCTGATCCAGTTTTTCGGGCGTCTCGTCGTCCATGACGCACCGGCTCGCTTCGCTGCGCCGGCTTCCCTGTGGCCGCGCGTCCTTGCGCGGCGCGTCGTTCTTGCCCGGTACGCGGAGACGCCACACCAATACGAGCTCTACGCGCCTGATCCAGTTTTTCGGGCGTCGAGGATGACTAGTTGTGGCGTCTCCTGGCCGTTCCAGTAGTTGCGCTGGAGGCGGAACACGACGTCGATACGATCGGCCATCGTAAAGTCTTTCGTGTACCTATCCGCGGCGTTCCACCAGAGCGCAGGCCATCTGTGCGCGCCAAAGTCGAGCACCAGCTTCAGGTGGCTCTTTTCCTGCTTGCCCACGATATCCGCCTGCGCTATTGGCACATCCTTGGCCATGAATACGAGCGGCGGATTGCCTTCACCGTAGGGTTCCAGGCGTTCCACGAGTTCCACGAGAGCCGGCGCCAGGTACGCGTGCGGCAGTTCGGCATCCACCTCCAGCTGCTCTTCGACCGTCTCCAGATCCACCGCCGACAAATACTCTGCCGCCATGCGCTCAAAGTCCGGCCATAGTTCGGCCTTCATGCTGAAGCCGGCAGCCGCGTCGTGCCCGCCGTAGTCCAGAAACAGCGACTGGCAGTACTCGAGCAGGCCCTTGACGTTGAAACCCCGCGCGCTGCGCACAGACGCCACGGCGGTGCCATCCGCCATGAAGGTACCGGCAACCGCCGGAGCCTTGAAGGTATCCGCGAGCCTGCTGGCCACGATGCCGGTTATACCCCTGTTTATTTCCGCGCGACCGACAATAACGTACTTGCCGGAGGCGGCTTCGGCGGCTTCGTGCGCCAGGGGGTAGATAATGTCCCAGCACTCGGATCCCATGCGCCGCCTCTCCTGGTTGAGCCCGAGCAGGGCATCGGCTTGCTCGCCTCGCTCCACCGAGTCCTCTGCCAGCAGCATCCTCACGGCCACATCGGGCTTGCCCATGCGGCCCGCGGCGTTGATTACCGGCGTAAGCTGCCAGGCCGCGTCAACGGAGCTGATGCGCTTGCCTATGAGGTTCTGCCGCGCGACGAGTTCGGCTATGCCCTTGCGCGGCCGACGATTGAGAGCCGCGAGACCCTGCCGCACGAGAATGCGGTTTTCGTCGCGCAGCGGCATGAGATCCGCTATGGTAGACAACGCGACGAGCTGGAGAGCGTCATCGTCAGTATCTCCCCACGTTCCCGCCTTTCGCAGCGCGAACGAGGTAAAGAGGTTGACGAACACATCGAGCTCACCTATGGCCCGTTCCGAATACTTGCCCAGCTTTGACAGTTCGGTAAGCCGTACGAGGCTGGCACCAGCCGCCTGCGGTATTAGCCGCCCTATGTCCGGCCTCACGTCGTAAAACTGCACCTCGGCGGCTTTGCCGAGAGCCCGGGCCAGGAGGCGCTTCTGTATTTCACCATCCCAGACGAAGATCTGCCTATCCTTGAGGAAGGGCACCAGCCGGGTGCGCTCAAGCTCCACCATGCCCGGTACGATGGTCTCGGTAATGCGGCCGGTTTCGACGAGGTTGGACAGGCTTACCGCTTCTATGACAAAGGCATCCTTTACCGGCCTGCAGTTGAGCAGCGCCACCTGCTGCTTGTAGAGCCCGCTTTTCGCGA
>JAFGUM010000018.1 GCA_016938515.1 Spirochaetales bacterium
CTGTCAGCGGTCGACGAAGCCTTTGGCGTCGGGCCTGATGGCTCGTTCTTCGCGTACCCCAGCTACGCCAACCGCGTCTACGGGCTCAGGGGCGATGACGGTACCGAGTACGTCGCGAAGTTTTACCGGCCGGGGCGCTGGAGCCCGGAAGCTATAATGGAAGAGCACTCGTTCGTAGCGGAGTTGGCGGCGGGTGAGCTACCGGTGGTTGCTCCCCTGACGGACGCCCACGGCCAGACGCTGGCGGATCTCGTACTGCAGAACGACACCGGGGAGACCGTCTATCCATTCGCGCTTTTTCCCAAGCGGGGTGGCCGCCTCTTTGACGCGGAGCGTGACGAAGACTGGCTGCGCCTCGGCGCCTTGGCGGGGCGCATCCACGCGGTAGGCGCGACGCGGCAATTCGCACACCGTGTACAGCTACAGCCGGGGCTGGCTGATGCCTACATTGATGAAATCATGGGCAGCGGCACCGTTCATCCAGACGCGGCAGAACGACTCGGCGCGCTGCTGAAAAGCGCGGCCATCCTTATCGACGACAGCCTGCGCCGCACCAGATTCCCGCCCATCAGGCTGCACGGCGACTTTCATCGCGGTAACGTTTTGAACCGAGGCGACGATGGTCTTCTGGCCATCGACTTTGACGACGCGGCCATGGGGCCGGCGGTGCAGGATCTGTGGCTGCTCCTGCCGGGACCGGCATCCGCGTGCAGGCGGGAACTCGCGCTCATAGTCGAGGGCTACGAGGCGTTCACTCCTTTCGACCGATCGACCCTGTCTCTGATAGAGCCGCTGCGATTGCTCAGGATGATACACTTCGTGTCGTGGCAGGCTCGGCAGCGCTCAGACCGGGGGTTTGCGGACAGGTTCGAAGGGTGGGGGTCGAGAGAGTTCTGGTTCGCCGAGTCATTTGACCTTGCAGACCAGATCGAACGCGTCGAGGATGCTCGTTTCAATAATTGAGGCAGGTCTTAACACTCAAGCCTGTACAGTGTATCATTAGAGCCAATTTCAAAAGTCGTCTGACTTTTGAAAAACCCTCATTAAGTACTGTATTATAGGATCGAGTGTAACGAATGGAATATTCCGAATTAGACATACACCCCGACTTGGCCAAAGGCCTTGCTGAAGCCGAGTACGTAACGTGTATGCCCGTACAGGAAACGGTCTTCCCGCACGCTTTTGCGGGCGAGGATATCTACGCCCAGTCACAGACCGGCACCGGCAAGACCGCCGCCTTTCTCGTCTCCATCTTCCAGCGCATCATGAGCGACTCCGCGAGCCGTCACCGCAAAGTGCTGATACTCGCTCCTACGAGAGAGCTGGCGGTTCAGATTGAGGCGGAAGCTCACAAGCTGGGCAAACACCTGCCCATATCGATGGGTTGTTTCTACGGCGGCGTCGCGTATGGTCCCCAGTTCGATATGCTCCGCGATAACGTGCAGATGATAATAGGCACCCCCGGGCGCATCATAGACCTGGTGCAACAGGGCAAGATGATGCTGCGCGACGTGGGCTTCCTCGTCGTCGACGAAGCGGACCGCATGTTCGACATGGGTTTCATAGACGACCTCCGCAAGCTTCTGCGCTACCTGCCGCCACCAAAGGAGCGCCAGACCTACCTGTTCTCGGCCACGCTCAACTTCCGCATCAAGAACCTCGCGTGGGAGTACATGGACGAACCCAGGGAAATAGTAATAGAGGCAGAAACGGTTACCGTCGACCTCGTAACCCAGGAGCTGTACCACGTCGGTTCTGATGAAAAATTCCGTGTCTTCCTGGGACTTATGGCCCGGGAGAAGCCAGCGAGCGCTCTCATCTTCTGCAACCAGAAGTTCATGGCAGAAGAGGTGTCCAGGCGGCTTGGCATAAACGGCTACGAGTGTGAGTACATCATGGGGGACCTGCCCCAGTCAAAACGGCTCCAGGTAATAGAGCGACTAAAAGCCGGCAAACTCGCCATCCTCGTGGCAACAGACGTCGCGGC
>JAFGUM010000195.1 GCA_016938515.1 Spirochaetales bacterium
ATCGAAGAACACGTCGCGAAGCCCTTGAACAAGGTAAAGATGGTCTACTGCGGCGACGCCCGCAACAACATGGGCAACGCGCTGATGATCGGCTCGGCCAAGATGGGCATGCACTTCGTCGCGCTGGCTCCGAAAGAGCTGTGGCCCAACGAAGCGCTCACTACTGAAATGAAGAATGTCGCCGCGCAGACGGGCGGCACGATAGAGTTCTTCGACATCGGCAAGGTTGACGAAGCCCTCAAGGGCGCCGACGTGCTGTACACCGACGTGTGGGTATCGATGGGCGAGGAAGCCAAATTCGAGGAGCGGATCAAGCAGCTGCAGGCCTACCGCGTCACGATGGATTTTATCGCCAAGACAGGCAACCCTGACTGCATTTTCCTCCACTGCCTCCCCGCCTTCCACGACCAGGAAACCGAGGTTGGCAAGGATATCTTCAAGAAGCACGGGCTCAAGGAAATGGAAGTTTCAAACGACGTGTTCCGCAGCCGCCACTCGGTGGTGTTCGACGAAGCTGAGAACCGCCTGCACACCATAAAGGCCGTGATGGTCGCTACGATAGGCAACCTGTAGGCGTTGGACTGAACGCTAGCGGCCGCGCAGGAAGCGTTCGTAAAATTGCGCGAAGGCTTCCATGAAAGCCGCCGGCGTCTCCTCGTGGCTCACGTGGCCGCTCTGCGGAATGACGACGAGCGTCGAGCTGGGCAGTTCCGACGCCAGGCGAACGCTCTGTTCGGTGGGGACGATGCGGTCGGTGTCGCCGCTCACCACAAGGACGGGCGCCGATATGCCGGCCAGCCGCTCTGGCAGCCTACTCCGGGGCGTGGCCCTGGTAAGCTGCCACAGCGCCTTCTCCCAGTTGATGATTGACAGCGGCGCGCGGTACCCCGGAATTACGTCGGGAGCCATGCCCGACGCGTCGTACCACGCGCTGCGGATAAAGTCATCACCCTCGCTGGCCAGGCGCCGCGCGAGTAGCGGGCCGAGGTGGTTTACGCCTGGTAGCCAGAACAGCGGCCGCAGCCAACCGGGCGCTCCCCCCGAGCCGTACACCGCCGGAGAAACGAGTACGAGCGCTTCCACGCGCTCCGGGTGGGCTATAGCTGCTTCCATCGCGACGGTACCGCCAGCTGAGTTGCCGACGAGGATAGCCTTGTCGGCGCCGAGCTCGTCGAGAAGGCCGAACAGCAGGTCCGTCTGCGTAGCTGGCGCGTAGGGGTTGGAACCCTTCCACGATAGGGGCCGCTCGGTCAGCCCGAAGGCTGGACGGTCGTACGCGACAACATCGCCATACGCCGATAGCGGCTCGGCCACCTCGCGCCACGAAAACGTGCTGGCGCCAAAGCCGTGCAGCAGTACGATGAGCGGCCTGTCGCCGCCTGTGGCTGGCGTCGAAGCGGGCGTATAGCGGTAGTGCACGTCGACGCCGAGTAGCTCTACGAAGCGGCTGTCTTCGTAGGCGAGCGCCGACGGTTCGAGGGTACCGGTCGTTCGCACCGGGATGAGTACGCAGGAAGAAGCCGCAAGCACTGACAGCGCCAATACGGCGCGAATCCTTCTGTTCATTCGTGGAAGATACTACGAGCCCTGGTGCGCGGCAACGAGGATGCCCCCACGCTGTCGTGCTGCATCAACAATCTACAGCACGCGCAGATCCAGTTCCGCTGACAGCAAGCGCAGCGCTTCCAGACCCGCGGCCGAGTTGCCGTGGGCATCGAGCGCGGGGCCGTAGACGCCAATGCCCATGCGATCTCGCACGGTAGCCAGGATACCGCCGCCTACGCCGCTTTTGGCGGGAACGCCGACATCAACGGCAAACTCGCCCGAGCCGTCGTACAGGCCGCAGGTAACCATCAGGCTCTTGCACACCCGGGCGGTTCTGGCGTCGAGTACGCGCGCGCCGCTCACCGGGTCGACGCCGTCAAGGCTCAGCTCCGCGCCGATCCGCGCCAGATCGACGGCGTCTACCAGTACGGCGCACTGCCGGAAGTACACGTCGAGCGTATCTTCTACGTCTGCTGGCACGAGTCCCAGTTCCTTGAGGAACCAGGCTATCGACCTGTTGCGCGCCGCGGTAGCCTTCTCGGACGCGTACACCGACTCGTCCAGGGAAACGTCGCTCCTGCCGAGCAAGCGCCCGGTAAAGGCAAGGAAGCCACCGATAGCCTCAGCCGGCGTTGAACCGGGCATCAGGCTCGACACGACGATGGCTCCGGCGTTGATAAGCGGGTTGAAGGGCTTTTGGCCAGCGCTCGTCTCCAGCCGTATTATCGAATTGAATGGATCCCCGGTGGGCTCTTTTCCCACGCGCGAAAATACCGCGTCCTCGCCGCGCTCGGTCATCACGTACGCGAGGGCCAGCACCTTTGAGATGCTCTGTACGGTAAACCTCGTACCTGAGTCACCAGCGGCGCAGGTACAGCCGTCGGCATCGACGACCGCCAATCCGAGCGCACCAGGATCGGCCAGGGACAGAGCTGGAATATAGGAGGCTACGGTTCCACGCGCGGCCGCGGTGACAGCGCGCGCGTGTATTTGTCGCAATACTTCTGTCATGCGCCGATTGTACGTCCCCGGCAGGGACAACGACAAGGGCGTTATCTCAGTCGGCGGGAAGCCATTTCTTGACCATCAGCACTTCTGTGATGCCAGCGCGGGCGAAGCCCGGCAGCGCGCCCGCCCTGCGGTAACCGTGCCGTTCATAAAATGCCTGCGCCGCGCTGTTGAAGTCGGACACGAGGAGGCACCAATCGCGCCCGACCGACCTCGTGCGCGCCTCGAACTCCGCGAGCAGGGCCGAGCCGGCGCCGCTTCCACGCGCGGCGTCCGTGGTGGCTATCAAGCGCAGGTACGGGGCGGACGAAAACGCGCCGGTCGGTGCGGCCCAGGCGAACCCCGCCAGAGCGCCGTCAGCTTCAGCGACGAACAGCTCGTCATCGCCTTTGAGGGCGGTGCGCAGCGTGGTAGCCATAGACTCTGGAGTAAACGAGTAACGCCTGCCAATTTCGCTAGCGCAGACAATAGCGGCACAATCTATCGCGTCAGCCTCGGCCATATCCCGTATAAACAGCGCCGCCATCATCCTTCACCGTATAGAAAACAGGAAACTTCGTGTCCTTCCCCAACGGGTTTTAATACCGGAGCAGACAAGGCGCACACATCCATAGCCTCCGGACAACGCTCACGGAACGGGCACCCGCGGTGCTCCACACTCGGGGATGGCACATCTCCCTTTAAAATAATCCGACGCCTGCTACGTTCCTTTGCAGGATCGGGTAGAGGCGCCGCGGACAGCAGCGCCTTGGTGTACGGGTGCATCGGGTTACTGGCGATAGTAGCAGAATCCGCGGTCTCGACGATGCGCCCAAGATACATTACGGCTATCTTCGTGCAGAAATACTCTATAACCGCCAGGTCGTGCGCAATGAACAGGAAGGTCAGGTTGAAATCCTTCTGGAGATCTTTGAGCAGGTTGAGTATCTGCGACTGTATGGACACATCGAGGGCAGAAACTGGCTCGTCTGCTATCACGAGCCTGGGCCCGAGAGCCAGGGCCCTTGCTATGCCGATGCGCTGCCTCTGCCCGCCCGAGAACTCGTGCGGATACCTGGTGGCAAAGCTTGCCGATAGACCGCAGCGATCCATCAAAGACAACGCCGTGCTCTGGATTTCAGCGTCGTCCATCGTGATGATGCCGCGTTTGGCGAATATCCGCAGTGGCTCGGCTATGATGTCTGCCGCTTTCTGCCTTGGATCAAGCGACGAGTACGGGTCCTGGAAAACAATCTGGAAGTCTTTGCGCGCCGCTCGCAGTTCCTGTGGGGACAGAGCTGCGAGATCCCGTCCGTCGAGCAGCACCTGCCCCGCGGTAGGAGTCTGGAGCTGCGCCACCGCCATCGCCGTCGTCGACTTGCCGCAGCCGGACTCTCCCACGAGGCCGAGAGCCTCTCCCGGGCGAATGCGAAAATCCACGCCGTCCACCGCGCGCACGTAGCCGGCGCGCCTCTTCAGGAGTATTCCCTTCTCGATCGGGAAATGAACCTTGAGCCCGCGAACGTCGAGCAGGTATTCTGTGTCATTCATTCGTAGACTCCATGGAATGTAGCCAGCAGCGCACCGTCCTCTTGCCCTCTTCATCGAGCGCCGTTTCCGGCGGTGCTGCCTTCGTGCAGATGTCCATTACCCTGGCGCAGCGAGGCGCGAAGGGGCAGGCATCCGGCATATCTATCAGGTTGGGTGGTGATCCGGGTATGGAATACAGCCGTTCCGGGCCTGATCTATCGGCCCTCGGTATCGAGTCGAGTAGCCCTTGCGTGTACGGGTGCGCAGGCTTTTCAAACAGGTCGTCCACAGGCGCCCGTTCCACTATGCGCCCGGCGTACATTACGCACACGGTATCGCACATGCCGGCCACCACGCCCAGGTCGTGGGTGATGAGTATCACCGACGTCTTGTTCCGCGCCGACATGCTCTTGATCAGTTCCAGGATCTGGGCCTGAATCGTAACATCGAGAGCGGTAGTAGGCTCGTCGGCTATGAGCACGTCGGGGTCGCACGACAGGGCCATCGCTATCATCACGCGCTGTCGCATGCCGCCAGAGAATTGGTGGGGGTAATCGTCGGCGCGTCGCTCGGCGTCGGGGATGCCTATGAGCTTCATCATTGCTACGGCTTTGGCTTTGGCTTCCTTGCGTCCAAGCCCATGGTGTAGCTGGATGGCTTCCGCTATCTGTGTTGAAACCTTGAGTACCGGATTGAGCGACGTGAGCGGGTCCTGGAATATCATCGAGATGTTCCGCCCGCGCAGCACGCGCACTTCCTCCTCAGAGGCTGCCAGCAAGTCCTTACCCTGGAACAGTACGGAACCAGAGGCGATTATACCTGGCGGACTCTGGATGAGCCTGAGTACTGATAAGTTGGTAACCGACTTGCCGCTACCTGATTCACCGACTATGCCCAGGGTTTCGCCTCGGCGCAATTCAAAGGAGACGCCGTCTACGGCCTTAACCAGGCCGTGGTCGGTACTGAACTGGGTACTGAGGCCTTCGACCCTCAGTATGCTGTCTTCATTCATGCCGGCTCCTAACGCACGTTCCGCAGGCGCGGGTCGAGTATGTCCCGGAGACCGTCTCCGAGCAGGTTGAAGCCCAGCACGAGGAACACGATGGCCAGGCCCGGATAGATAGCCGTCCACGGGGCCAGCACCATCACCTTGCGCGCCCCGGATAGCATGTTGCCCCACGACGGTGCCGGGGGCTGTACGCCCAGGCCGAGGAAGCTCAGCGATGATTCCAGCAGTATGGCAACCGACAACGACAACGATACCTGCACGATCAGCGGCACCAGTATATTTGGC
>JAFGUM010000196.1 GCA_016938515.1 Spirochaetales bacterium
CGCCGTAGACACCGTCTCGCTGACCATATTGAAGGTGACGCGGAACGCGTTGTACATGCTGTATCCTGGGGCTCTTTCGTCGGCTATTGTAATTATCCTGGCTGCCAGAGAATTCTCGGGGTCACTACTGATCTGGTTTGCTCTTATCGTATTTGGCAACGACAGTTTTGCCTGGCTGGCTGGTGTAACACTAGGACGAAAGCGCGGTATTTTTACCGTTTCACCGAATAAGAGCCTCGAAGGCCTTATCGCCGGCATGGCTGGCAGCATTGGATTCGCAATGGCGGGACCAATACTATTTCCAGAAGCGATTCCACCACGGTGGTTGGCACTCGCTATACTGGGTGTTGCGGTTGGTATAGCCGTGGTCTCGGGCGATCTGTTCGAATCAGCGCTCAAGCGCTCTGCCGGAGTCAAAGACTCAGGATCTATCATCCCCGGCCGAGGGGGTGTACTGGACTCCTATGACAGTCTGTTGTTCGCAGCCCCGGTTTTTTGCGGTATCGCTGTCATGATGGGACTATTGTCGTGACACCGACGCTTGGATAGCCATGAAGCGTGTTTTGATTCTGGGGGCTACTGGCTCTATTGGCCGGCAAACGCTCGACGTGGTTGCAAAGCACCCAGATCAGTTTTCCGTTGCTGGATTGTCGGCTCATCATGACGAGAATGGATTGCTCGCCGTAGCGTCCAGGTTTCCCGTTATGCCGCTGTGTCTGAGCGGTCAACTGCCGGGCTCGGAATCGATACGCTATTCTGGAGACAGAAGTCTTGAACGCTTCGTTGAGGATAGCGACGCGGATATAGTCGTTAACGCGGTAGCCGGCGCCGCAGGGCTGGAGCCTACGTTCGCTGCTATAAATTCTGGCAAAGACGTGGCGCTGGCCAACAAGGAAACGATTGTCATGGCTGGTCGTCTCGTACTTGAAGCGGCCAGGGTTGCGGGCATACGTCTCGTACCAGTTGATTCAGAACACGCCGCGATATTCAGTATGGTAGAGCGTTTTGGCCGCGAAGCCGTGCGATCTGTCATCATAACGGCGTCGGGCGGTGCGTTCAGAGACGTGCCCTACGACCAGCTTGAGTCGATGCGACCAGCAGATGCGCTTGCCCACCCCACCTGGAACATGGGAGCGAAAATTACGGTAGATTCGGCATCGATGGCCAACAAAGGCCTTGAAGTTATAGAAGCCGCTCGCCTGTTCAACTTGGAACCCCATGATATAGACGTTGTCGTTCACCCCGAGAGCAGAGTACATTCATTTATACGCACTCGAGATGGTTCGCTATACGCGCAGATATCAAAGCCTGATATGCGCTTGCCTATCATGAACGCGCTGTCGTGGCCTGCAGTTCTGGATGAAACGATAGCCGATCTGCCTCTTGCAGAGCTGGCGATGAGCTTTTATCCTCCTGATCCGCGGCGGTATCCACTTCTGGGCATTGCATACGAAGCTTTGGCTGCTGGTGAGGGCGCAACCAGCGCGTATAACGCGGCCAATGAGATCGCTGTAGCCGCTTTCATGGAGGGCAGGATTCGCTTTACAGAGATTGCGAGAGTTGTAGGAAAGACGCTGGAGCAAGATTTCCCGCGGAGCCTCAATGACCTGAGATCCGTACATGAAGTGGATCAGCTTGCCAGACATCGCTCGACCGGAATTATTGAGGAGATTCGATGACTGTATTGACCATAGTGCTCGGACTCGCGGGCTTGGGAGTTGTAGTTTTTTTTCATGAACTAGGGCATTTTGCCATGGCGAGGTTGGCAGGCGTAGAAGTAGAGGAGTTTTCGCTTGGCTGGGGCCCTCGGTTGATATCCAGAAAGCTTGGCGCTACCGCGTACACTATTTCCGCGTTCCCCATAGGCGGATACTGTCGCATGAAAGGCGAGGACTCGTACAGGAAAGCTATTGAAGCGGGCCTTGATGAATTTCCCCGTGAGCGGGGTAGCTATTTTGGTGCTACTCCTCTGCGACGCATCCTCATCGCGGCCGGCGGCCCTCTTATGAACGTGGTATTCGCGTTTATTGTCTATACAGTCATTATGGCCAGTGGATATGAAGTTCAGAGCTACGAGAACAGGATTATTCTCGCCAGTGCGTACGATGGAGATCGCTACCCCGCGGATGAGATTGGACTCGAAACTGGCGACAGGATCAGCTCTATAAATGGCACAACCATCACGACGTTCTCGGAGCTGCAGGAAGCGATAGCACTCTCAGCCAGGAAATCCATTGACCTTGGAGTAGACAGGAATGGCCAATTACTGACTATCTCCGTTAAACCGGAACTTGACAAGACAACCGGTGCTGGTCGCGTAGGTGTATACCCTTGGGTAGACACCATCCTCGCGGCGGTCAACCCCCAGGGCCCGGCAGCACTCGCCGGTTTGCGACCCGGCGATCAGATACAATCGGTAATGGGTACGGCAACTCCCCACACCATAGAGCTGTATTCTGTACTGGATGAGATGAAGCCGGAGCGTGCCGAGATACGCTACCTACGCGATGGCGTTGAGAAAGAAGCTACGCTCGTGTTGTCGTATGACGATGGAGTAGGCGCAGACCTGGGAATCAGCTGGCTTACCGTATCTCGTGAGGTGCGAGCCAACGGGCCTCTTGATGCGCTTGCCATGGGGGCGGCAGAAACTACGAGCACTATCTCGGACACGTATCGAGGTTTGGCATCGCTCTTTATGGGTGTCGATCTTTTCAAAGCGGTTTCCGGACCCGCGAGAATAACCTGGATGGTAGGCACGGTGGCTATCGGCTCGGTGACGGGTGGAGGAGCTGCGGGGGCTTCTGGCATAGATCTATCGCTCGCGCTCAACTTCCTGGCGATTCTTTCCATCGGGCTTTTCGCAATGAACATGCTGCCTATTCCGCTACTCGATGGTGGATCAATAGTGCTGTTCATTGTCGAGCTGTTGCGGAGGAAAGCCGCCAAGGTGAAGACAGTGCTACGGTATCAGACCGTGGGAATGGTTGCCGTAGCAATGCTGTTGATAGTATCTACAATAGGTGATGTACTGTTCTTTTCTGGCAAATAAACCGCGCGCAAGGAGTCGGATATGCAAAAGGTCATGTGCAGATGCGAGACAGTTGTAGAGATAGACGTTCCCCTTGCTGTCGATATAGACGAAACGCCAGAGACCCTGTCTGCACTGGCTGATGGAGACTCCCCATCGGCGATTTGCCCTCGCTGCGGTGCGACGGTGCGAGCAGAGTTGCCGCTGCGTGTCATCGGCAAGAAGCACGGCGTAGACCTGGTCATTCTGCCAGACATGGAGCGCCTGTCAGCCTACCGGGGCAAAATTGATGCCCCTGGAAACTCAGAAGTGCTGGTTGGTTATCAGGAATTGTTTGAACGCGCCAGGATACTACGCGATGACCTCGATCCCCGCAGCGTTGAAGCCCTCAAGTACGCTCTGCAGGGCAAAGCCGAGGAGTCCGAACCAGAAGCGGATATCACGGTGTTGTACAATGGCACCAGTGGTGGCTCACTGGAGTTTCACGTGCTTGGCCTCAAGTCCGGGCAGACCGGGGTTGTACGGCTTCCGGATTCCATGTATGGCAAGATGCTCGCTACGCTCCAGAATTCCATGCAAAGAGAGCCGTACAAGACGTTGTTCAGCGGTCGGTACCGATCTATACGAAAATTGGGATTTTTAGCGTCAATCGCGGGTAGCGATTGACAGAAGCACTGTGGGTCAGCCGTGGGACGGATTGGCTTTTACCTTCTCTATAGCCGCATCAACAGCGCTGGCCACAGACTCGGCGAACTCGCCCTCTTGCGCAGCATGAGCGTACATCGTTCCCAGGAGCGATGCATGATATCGTGGGCGGAGTGAATTGAGCGCAAGCGTAGCCATGTCGATTACACAGTCCTGGCACGTACAGATTCCTTCGGCCGTGGCATTTTCCAGACGCTTTCCAAGTTCGTCCAGAACCATACGTTCGGTATCATTTACGAGAATACTCAAATCGTAGTTTTTTTCCAGGTCCATCGTGCATACCTCCGTATAGCGGTTATCGGGGTTCGCTATCATAGTAGGACAGTGCAAGCCAATAATCAAATGGTTGAACGCGTAGCGGGTATCAGTGCGATCCGTGTTCCTTTTCAACAGACTCGAATCTGGTGATTTTCTGAAAGAACAACAAGCTTACCTTCCCTACGGGACCATTGCGGTGCTTGGCGACAAACAGGTCCGTTGGCATGTATGGCGAGCGCTCATCTCGCCTCTTGTCAATCTCACGTTCTCTGTGCAGGAACATGATGAGATCCGCATCCTGCTCTATTGATCCTGATTCGCGAAGATCTGCGAGCGATGGCTGCTTGCCCTCCGCTTCTCGTTTTAGCTGTGATAAAGCGACTACCGGTATGCGCAACTCCCTGGCCAGCGCCTTGAGGGATCTAGAGATGCTTGAAATCTGCTCCCATCTGGGAAGATCGGCGTTCTCGTGCGTAATGAGCGTGATGTAGTCTATAAAGATGATCTTCACATCTTTTTCGCTCTTCATTCTTCTAGCCAGAGAGCGCAGGTCGAGCAGCTTTATATTGGGTACGTCGACGATATACATCGGTGCGTCGTAGATTCTGCTCGCGGCATCCATGAGGCTCTGTATATCACTCGGTTTGATGAGGCCGCTCTTTACTTTTTCTGAATCGATGCGGGCTTCGCTTGACAAGATACGGTATGTAAGTGACATGTCCGACATTTCGAGCGAGAAGAAACATACTGGCATGCGCTCCCGCAGGGCTACGTGAGCCGCAATGTTGAGGGCAAATGCCGTTTTGCCGACGCTGGGTCTGGCTCCGATGATAACCAGTTCAGAGTCCTGGAAACCGCTCGTCATGCTGTCAAGCTCGGCAAAACCGCTCGGAACGCCCGTATACTGATTCTTGTTCTTGGCGAGTTGCTCGATCATTTTCATGGTTTCGGGAACAATTTCCCGCACTGAGCGGTAGGATACAGACTGCCTATCCTGGTTTACCTCAAAAATGCTTTCCTGTAGTTCATCGAGGAGCATGCCGGTATCAATAGATTCGTCGTGTGCTTTTTGGCTTATATCAGCTGCCAGCCGGAGCAGACTGCGTCGTATCGAACACTCCTGTACTATTTTTGCATAATATTCCAGGTTGGCGCTTGAAGGTACCGCGTCGGTTAATCTTGCAATATAAGCTGGGCCGCCGGAGTGTTCCAGGGAGCCAAGAACCCGCATCTCATCGGCGAGCGTGATCAAGTCCGCTTTTTGCCCTTTTTCAAAGAGGGAAACGATGGCAGCAAACACATATTTATTGGCGTTGACGTAAAAATCATCCGGACGCAGATACCGCAACACCTGCGGTACCGCGTCCGGATCTAGCAAGAGAGCACCCAGCGCGGCTTGTTCGGCTTCCGCATTATGAGGCGGAACCTTGTCCTTGAGCTGGGCTGGTATCATCTGTGCTGCTTATTCCTGATCGCTTCCAGCCTCGGGGGCGGTCTCCTGGGGTGTATCAGCTACGGTGGCAACAGTCGCGCTGGCATCACTGTCGGCGGCGGTTTGCGCTGCAGCGTGTTCTTCGGCACGGTGTCGCCGAGGCTGCTCGTGCGTAGCGGAAGACTGCCTGGACTTCTCAACGTGGCCCTTGATGACGATACGCACGGTAGCGTCTTCTTTTTCGTACAGATGTACGACTACCTTATACGTACCAGTGCTTTTGAGAACACGACCTGGAACGTCTATTTTCTTGCGGTCAACATGGATGCCTTTTTTGAGCAGTTCGTCGGCTATGGTCGCGTTGGATACGGCTCCAAACAATTTGCCATTCTGACCCGCGGGCATGTCAAGAACGAGCTCTTCAGCTTCGAGTTTTGCGCGTAGATCAGCGCTGCTCGCGCGTTTTTCCGCTTTGCGAGCCTCGATCTCTGACTTGCGCTTCTCGAACATGGCGACCGTCGCCGGGCTATACGGGAATACGAGCCCTCTGGGCAAGAGGAAGTTGCGGGCGTAACCAGCGGCTACGTCCTTCACGTCGCCGAGTTCGCCGAGGTCTGGAACATCGTTGTTCAGTATGACCTTCATGGGGTATCTCCTTTGGTTGTTGCTGCACGGAACGGGATCCAGGTTTCGAGGGTACCAAGCAACGCCATGAGTCCTACGGCAACGAGGCCGGCAGTCCCGCTCAATAACAGCAGCAGGAACGCGATTGGACCCAGGACGCGCAGGGCAGTTGCCATGCCGACGCGCTCGGCAAGAGCGCCGGCGACGGCGAAACCCTGGACGCCGTAGCAGATCGATAGAGCTAAAGCCGCGTTCAACGCGACGGCCGAGAGAACCGTAGATACAATAAACCTGTTGATCAGCAAGCCAGCCCATGCGGCGAGCAAGACCCACACGTAGGAGGTGGGAACTCGATACGCGGCGAGTCTGGGTGGCAAGGCTGCGCGCTCGACGCCATCACTGGAGTCAGGTTCTGCAGCCAGTTTCGAGCTGTGCGCTCCCAGTCGGGTACCGAACCAGGCGCTGACGAACAGGAATAGAAAGAGCATGGCCCCGAAGCTTGACAGAACGCTTTTCTGAAGAGCCTGCCAGACGGCTTCGGCTTCGGTAGTGGCCCCGCCAGCAGCGCCTATCGCGGCGCTGTAGGCCTCGACGAACAAAGCGCGTACCGCTGGATCGCTGGCCGCCATGAAGAAAGTTGGCAGGCTTATAGCCGTTGCCAGAAGCGCCGCCGCCAGTGAACGTGACACGAATGAAATGCGTGCCAGTCGTGGCCATGCCATCAGGATGAGCGCCAGAAGCATTCCCGCGGGCGCTGATAGCCCGATAAGCATAGTGCCGAGGCTAAGAGAGCCGTCACGGGAAAATGTAAAAAGCTGCCACAAAGCAACGAGCACGGCAGAAACAGCGGCGCTCTCCAGCATCGGCTTGAAACCGTCCCTGCGAGCCGATACCTGTACTGGCACCAGAAACAGGGGCATCAGTACGACAGTGCCGTACAGCACCGCCGAAATACCGCCGAGTACGAGAGGAGACGAGTGTTTCCTGAGCACGTTGCCTTGCGTCACGTTGCTATTTCGTGACGTATGGCAGGTATGCGAGAGCGCGGGCCCGCTTGATGGCCAGGGACAGCCGGCGCTGGTGCTTGGCGCACGATCCGGTAATCCTGCGAGGCAGAATCTTTCCGCGCTCAGTTATAAAACGCCTGAGCGTATCGGGATCCTTGTAGTCAATCTTGACTTTCTGGGCGCAAAACTTGCATACCTTTTTGCGGAAAAAGCCTTTGCGGCCACCACGGCCACCACGGTCACCGCGGTCGTCACCATCGCGTCCCCCGCGGTCATCCCTGCTCTGATTCATATCGGACATTCGGTATCTCCTTGCTGTGTATTCCGTTCCGCTTGTCAGAACGGTATGTCATCCGAAAATTCATCGGACGACGGCGCCTGGGGAGCCTGGCCAGAAGACTGGGATCGGCTATCGTCACGGCTCCGGCTATCGCGGGGGCCATCCTGGGCGCCTTGCGAGCCTCCGTACGACTGGCCTCCGGACTGGGTAGCCCCGAGCAGCTGCACGGTGTTCGCGTTGACTATGACTTTCATACGGGACTGGCCGTCCTGCTCCCAGCGATCCTGCCGCATTGTGCCTTCGACAGCTACCAGTTTACCCTTTGTGAGGTACTGATTGATCGACTCACCCTGCTTCCCCCATAGGTCGACGTCCCAGAAACTGGATTCATCGACCCACTGGTCACCCTTTTTCCGGCGGGTTCCCGTGGCTACAGCAAAATGGCATACGGCTTGGCCGGAGTTGGTATATTTAAGTTCCGCGTCGCGTGTAAGCCTGCCGACGAGTACTGCGACGGAGAGATCGGCCATTGATCCCCTCCTTCGTCAGTCGTCGATCCGCACAAACAGGTACTTGAGTACGTTTTTCTCGAGTTTGAGTACCTTTTCGGCGGCGAGTATCTTATCGGGCATCAAGTTGGCTACGTACAGCACGTATCGCCCACGCATCCTGCCCTTGATCTCATAGGCGAGCTGTCGTTCTCCCAGCTCGTCTTCTTTGACAATTTCTCCACCCAGCTCCTTGAGCGTGTTGGAGATTGCTTCCTTTGCCGGACGGTAGAGATCCTCTTCCGTCGGAAAGATTACTGTTAGTTCGTAGGGTCGCATCGATCCTCCCTGTGGTCTGTTGATCCGCCCCTGATGGGGGGATAAGGAGTCGCGCTACTGGCGCGGAACCCGCGTTGCCGCGTTTGCCGACGTTCGCGCAAATCAAGCGATCATACAGTACAATGCCTCGTGATATCAAGCGATCAGGGTAAGTAGCGTGGTGCTTTACCGCGGCCACTTCTTTGATTACAATCGAAGAATGCCACACGTAATCCATTACGAAGACGATATTTTCATTGCCGATGACCTGGTTCGCGTCGTAGCAGACGCGGCAAGCCTCGAGCCAGACCCAGAAGTACTCGGCGATATGGTGCTCGCTATTACCCGGATCGCCGACTCTACGCTGAGGCGCGTCAAGGATCTGGTTCTCCAGAATGACCACCTGGTTGAACGCCCTGAGTACCTGCGTCTTTTGGCCAGGTCTACGCTAGCCCTGGCGGAGGCGTTATCAGACATGCTGCGCCCGGGAGCCCCGCTTTCAGCGAGCATGGCCAGCTCGTCCGATGAGCTGGAGCGCATAGCGATGGCGCAACGGGCAGCCTCTGCCGAGCTTCGGGACGTTCTGGGGGGTACGAGCGGTGAGGATTCCAGGGCGGAAGACCTGGTCTCCGGCGATGAGCTTTCAGGGTTGCTCGGCTCAGAGCCATCACCTACGCAGGCTCAGAAGAGATAGCGCTCCATAGACGCCAGCCCGTTGAGCGTGAGATCGGGATCAATAGCGTCAAATACATCGGTAAGATCGGACAGAACGCGACAGAGTCCTCCAGTCGCGATGACCTTGGCGCCACCAAGTTCTTTTTTGATACGCGTAACCATGTACTCGACCAGCCCCGTGTAGCCCAGCACGACACCCGCCTGTATAGCCTCCACCGTATTGCGCCCCATAGCCGAGGCGGGTGCTTCAAGGGGCACCATCGGCAGCTGTGCTGTTGAGCTGGATAAAGACCCTGCCGCGGTACCGAGGCCGGGGGCGATGGATACGCCGATGATGGCGCCAGCCGCGTCTACGGCGGTGAAAGTAAGGGCTGTACCAAAATCCACCACGAGACAGGCGCCTTCAAAACGCAGCCACGCCGCAACGGCATCGGCCACGAGGTCAGAACCAATCTCGTGAGCAGCTACGACTCGCACCGGCAACCTGTCGTATACAGCGGGGCCAAGGAGTACTGGTTCCGCTCCAAAAAGGTGGCGAGCCATTTTACCCATCGCTGCGGTCAGCTGCGGTACTACCGAACTCAGGATTACGCGGGTAATCGATGCCGGCTCGATGCCGTGATCCAATAAAATCGCCTTGAAAACGACCCCGTACTCATCTTCTGTCTTGCCGTGCACGGTGCGAATTCGCATCGTTTCCACGAGACGGCCTTGGTCGAATACGCCGCCGACAATATTGGTGTTTCCCGCGTCTATAACAAAAAGCATGCGTGCATGATAGCCTCCGGCATGCCCACGCTGTCAAGCTTGCAGGAGCCTGTCTTGCGCAGGGAGGGCCCTCCGGGTCATAATCAGCTCATACAGGAGACACACCGATGGCCGATATCATCCAGCCTCGACTACTCAAGGGCTTTCGCGACTTTTTGCCGCACGCTGAGATGGAGCGGGCCGCTCTACTTGAAAAATTGACGGCGACGTTCAGGAGTTTTGGCTTTGTACCCATAGACACACCAGCGCTTGAGTATGCCGAGATACTGCTTGGCAAAGCAGGGGGCGAAACCGAAAAACAGGTGTACCGCTTTAACGACAACGGCGGCCGTGACGTCGCGCTGCGCTTTGACCTTACCGTGCCCTTCGCGCGATTTATGGCTGAGCACTACGGTGAGCTGTACCTGCCGTTCAAGCGCTACCACATGGCAAAGGTCTGGCGAGGCGAAAATACGCAGCGCGGACGGTACCGGGAATTCATGCAGTGTGATTTCGATATCGTCGGGGTTGATACGGCGGTAGCTGATTTTGATATTCTGGCGACTATTGCCTCCGCCATGCGCGCACTTGGTGTTCAGGGCTCAAAAATACACGTAAGCCATCGCGGCGTTTTCAACAGATTTTTAGATCGGGCGGGTATTGGTGAAAAGTCAGTTGAAACACTGCGCATCGTCGACAAGCTCTCAAAGATTGGCGCAGAAGAAACCAGGCGCCAGTTATCAGAGCTCGTTGGCGTTGGTATTGCCGATGAGGTGCTCGAGTTCATCCGCCCTGGCGATGGTTTTTCTGCCACTCTTGACCGGATAACCCGTATTGCGGGAGGCTCCAACCCGGATTCGGATAGGCTGGCCGAGCTGTTCGGCATGGCTGATTCATGCGGGCTTGCTGACAGCATTGTACTCGCACCGAGCATCACGAGGGGCCTCGACTATTACACTGGTGTTGTTTTTGAGACATTCCTTGACGCTGTTCCCGACATTGGCTCGGTCTGTTCCGGTGGCCGCTATAACGATCTGGCTTCGCTGTACACAAAGCAGCGATTGCCGGGGGTTGGCGCTTCGGTTGGGCTTGACAGACTACTCGCCGCGCTCGAGACGACACAAGCTGGCAGCAAGCCCGCTGGCTATGTCAAGTTCGTCATCGTCAACCTTGACTCGGCTTTGGCCGGAGAATACCAGGCTGCGGCCGCGGAGATGCGGGCCGCAGGTATAGCCTGCGAGGTGTTTCCCGAGACCCGAAAGCTGGTATCGCAATACGCGTACTCCGAGCAAAAAGGCGCGAGCTTTGCTGTGGTACGAGGAGTCACCGAGAAGGAGCGTGGGGTATGGATACTGCGCGACCTCGCCAGCAGATCCAATACCGAGTACGCAAGTCTTGAAGCCCTCATCAGTGCCGCTGCGTCAGAACCAAGGCCAGTCGGGGACACCACCGCTCCATGAGACGTATAGTGCGGCGTAACGCTACGAGGGCAACGCTCGCGCTCGCGATGATTGTCGGCGTAGCCGCGTGTTCGGTTTCGCCCCCTGTTTTTGTAACAGCTGACGTTCGGCTGGTAGTAGTGGCTACCGATGGAAGTGGTGCAAGGGATGAACGCCTGTCGGTGTTCGCTTCGGTGTCTGACGCCGACGGTTCTGCAGACATAGAATACCTGTACGTCGTATGCGACGAGCACGAACTGTACTGGACCCTGGATGCGGACGCATGGCAAAGGGTTGACGAAGGTGAAAGCGTCTGGCTTGGCAGCAACGGTCTTGACGCGCCTGGGTACAGAATCCCGCGGGGGGAGTACAGGCTCATACTAGTAGATAAAGCGGGAGAACGGGACGAGAGGGTGTGTACGCTGTCGGCGCCGGGTACTGAGGATTACCGCCTTCCGGATGTTCGACTTGATGGAACCGCGGTCAAGCTTGTTTCTCCTTACCCAAGCGCTACTGCCTTTTTTTCTGATTCCGGGGGTAACGTGGTTATGAGTACGCCCATACTGTCCGGCACTACATCTCTTGATTCGCTATGGCCCAAGGGACAATGGAGATCTGAAGCGGATTATTTAACCGTGTATGGCTTCGAGCCTGAAGCGGAGACAGGATTTTTTTCATGGAAGATACGCCTGCCGGACTAAAGACAACGCTTTCGGCTCGGGAGATTGGTATACGAAGCTACGTAGTACGTTCCGGACGTATGACTGACATGCAGAAAGACGCGCTCGAAAGGCTATACCCCCGTTTTGGAATCCCGTGGAACCCAGATGAAAAAATCAACGCAGAAATCTTGTTTAAACGAACGGGGCCTTTTGTCGTAGAAATAGGCTTTGGCATGGGGCTGGCTACCGCGGACATAGCACAAGCGTTGCCAGACACATCGTTCCTTGGTATTGAAGTACACGCTCCGGGCGTAGGAAAGTTGCTTTCCGAGATTGAGTCTCGGCAGATAGAAAACCTTCGAATCTGCAGGCATGATGCCGTTGAAATTGTCGATTCGATGATTGAAGCAGGCAGTGTCGATGGATTTCATGTATTTTTCCCCGATCCGTGGCCAAAGAAGCGGCACCACAAGCGCAGGATAATGAACCCGGATTTTGTGCGGTTGCTGACGAGCAGGCTCCGTCTGGGAGGATATATCTACTTTGTTACAGACTGGGAAGAGTACGCAGAGGCCACGCTCGAGGTTCTAATGTCTGAACCAGGATTGTCAAACGCGTACGCGCCCTGGGCCAAACGAGAAGACTGGCGACCAGTTACCAAGTTCGAACAGAGGGCACTCAACGAGGGCCGCCTGATACGGGAACTTAAATTCGTGAAGAACTGAGGCTCTTTTAAAAACTCAGGAGGTTTTGAAAGAGTTACCCTAAAGCCGCGATTGGGCGCAGCGTTTGCAACGCAAACGCAAGCAACCGCAAAGCCAATTTCAAAAGCAACCGACTTTTGAAATTGGCTCAATTGATTCAGCTATTCTATGCGTTCCAGCCATCAAGAAAACGGTACGAGTTGGTCATGCGAAGAACTCTGATAGCTTTCTGTACAACGAACCGACTATTTCCTTCTGGGCAGGTGTCGCGGTTTCGGAAATCTCATCGACGAGCGTTTCCAGACTCGCGACGCTCTCGTTGAGCGCTGTGTGAAAGCCCCGTGATACACGGAACCAATACGAGCCCGAAGTATCCGTAAACAGGGCAACAAAGCCCAGTTCGGGGTTTTTAGGTTTCCAATACGATGCCTGGAGCACGTGTGGCAGTACCGTAACGAGACTTTCGAGATCCTCGAATGAGCTGAAGTGCTTGTTTCGGGGCCACGTTTTCTTGAGGTCGTTTGCCGGGTCAAGCCAGTGCGCAACTCGCAGTATCGTTTCCAGCTTCTCACCGTCCATAAGGCGGTTATGGCCCACCGCCAGTACGCCAAGCATCCCCTTGTACGCAAAAGCGGCGTCTGCGGACAGTCCTTCTCTGGCTCGTTCGAACGTCTCCCAGGTAAGAACTGCTTTCTTTCGTTTTTTTACGGTTACGAGATCAAAAACCTCGCCACCTATTTTTACACGATTGGTAAAATCCCTGGGCTCATCACGCTTTTCGTGTTCCATCGAGGAAACGCGGCGTGCTCGGGATGCATCCACTGTCCTGGCGTTTTGAGCGGGAGCAGCGTTCGCCCGGTGCCCGAGTAACGCATCGGCGACTATCGGCGATATCCTGGCGAGCATGCGCTTCTGGAGTGGTGAAACGCTCATAGCGTACATTCTGGTTGTTCGTACTATCTCTCCGGCGACGATAAAATCGGGGTTCTCCTTGAACATGACGGAACTGGGATGTATTTGCACTCGCTCTGCCATCAACGTGCTGAACGTTCCCCTGTCCTGCCTGGCGCAGACAAACTGAATGAGGCCACGGCTCACCGCGCACAGGTAGTCATCGACTGGCCCACCGGATGTTATCGGCATGCCCAGGTCGTGTACGATAAGTTCTATCTGCTCTTTAATTCGGACTATTTCGAGAAGGGTTCTCTCGTCGAGGTACGAGCGCTCACAGAATTTGCCTTTGTGCTTCGCTTCGCCAAAAGCACGGAACATCTTCAAATACGAAACAAAGTCACCAGAGGGATCCCTGAATGCGTGATGAGCACGCCTTGCTTCAAGTTCTTCGCCAGGCGGCAGTACGTACGGGCTCTGCGTAGAAAGGAAAGAAGCGGCTATGATGACTTCTTCTACGACGTCGGGGTATTTTAAAATAGCCTCAACTATCATGCGCGACAGCCGTGGCAGTAAGGGGAAGGCGCACATCATCTGTCCGACTCGTGATAGCGTTCTGTCGGGCTCAAACGCTTCTAGCAGCTTGAGTACCTCCATGGCTCC
>JAFGUM010000197.1 GCA_016938515.1 Spirochaetales bacterium
TCACCATGGTAAAGCGCGAGTTCGACATGATGAACCGCGAACCTATGTACCTCCTCAACGGCCCCTTTATCGTCGTCATGCTACCCCTCATCATGGGTATCATGTACGTCGTTCAGAAGGACGCGTTTCTGGGAGACCCTGACCTGGGCGGCATCATGGCCATGGTACAGGGAGGATTCGGCGTCGTGCTGGCCGCTCTCGTGGGCGCCTTCATGGGGTCGAGCACGAGCATCACCTGCACAGCCGTTTCCCGTGACGCCAAAGCCCTGCCCTTCATCAAGAGCCTGCCGGTTACACCTGGCGCCTACATGCTGGCAAAACTCGGCCACGCGCTTATATTCGGGGTTATAGGCAGTGCCATCGGCGCGGGTCTCGTGGCACTGCTGATGAGAATGAGCATTGCCGACGCGCTCACTGGCTTTGTAGTCGCGCTTTCACTCTCCTCTCTTCTGAATATGGGCGGCCTGTGGCTTGATACAGCCAACCCGCGCCTGTCGTGGGACAATCCCATAGCAGCGATGAAGCAGAATCCCAACGCCATACTGGCCATGCTCGGTTCAATGGGACTCATGGGTGGCGCCGGATGGCTGGTCTTCAAGCTTTCTTTGGGAACAACCGGCTTTGCATTGTGGTTTGGCGTGGTACCCGCGATCGTTTTTGGCGTGTTGCTGGCGCTGTACCCGCGCTACGCGGACAAGCGGATGGCACAGATGGAGGGGTAGACGGGTGGCTCGACGTGCAAGGCGACACGCCATACAAGTATCGATCGGTATCCTTGGCGCGGCCATCTTGTTACTGGGCTCCTGTGCCAGTGGCGGCGGGATATGGAAAGCCATAGCATTCTCGACGCCAACTGCCAAATGGGGTGTGCAATTTCGCATGCAGTATGTGGCACAAGGACTCTACAAAGAATTCTTTTCGATTGATTTTACATCGCTCTTGCGGAACGTCTCTGACGGTCGTATCCCACTTGACGTGATCAACCTGTATACCACCGCGATGATTGACCAAGA
>JAFGUM010000198.1 GCA_016938515.1 Spirochaetales bacterium
GAGGAATATTGAGGCTATTCATTGGTCATCAACAGGAAAGCCTGATGCACCCGATCAAGAAATTCTTGAGTATGCATCGTCCAATAGGTATGTCATATTCACACACGATCTGGATTTTGGATTCTTGTTGGCACGATCTTTGAATGCGACTCCAAGCGTAATTCAGAGCAGAATCGCGGATCTGCGACCGGAATCGATAGGGGACGTACTGTTGGCAACGCTTGAACAATTCCAAAGAGAGCTTGAAGCAGGATGCCTGCTGACAATACAGGAAGACCGAACCCGGGTTCGATTGTTACCATTCATGCGGTAATCTCGTACACCAGCAAGATTCAAGTCCGAACTCAGGGGCGACGAACCAGACGTCAAGCGCCAGCACCCGCCGTTTACCACGCGCTCGTGGATGCGGTATGATCGTAGGAGGGTTCCATCAGCACTGGCACCTGATCCGTGCTAAACCGCGTCGGACAGGACGATGACATCCCTGGAGTATGAACAATGACCGTCTACCATCCATCCACCGGTTTCGCCATCGGCGATCCCGACGTTTCACCATTGATCAAAAAGCCAAGCCAGCACGACGCCCGCGCTTTCTTCAGCTCGCTCATCCTGTCCGCCTCGGGCTGGCGCGGCGTGTTCGGCGCATTCGACGACGACCTTGGCGAGTCCATCAGCCCTTCCGGCGCGTACGCAGCAGCCAGGATGGCGCTCACTTTCGCCGATTACCTGCTCACCCAGGGCAACGATGCCAGCGCAAAGCTTGTAGTCGCCCTGGGCATAGATACAAGGCCCACGGGGCCGGCGATAGCGGACGTGATGGCCCGGGTCTTCCTGGCTCGCGGGCTGGCCGTCCGATACGCGTTTATATGCTCTGCGCCGGAAATCATGTCGTGGGCCAGACGATCCGGCGCGACGCCCCCGGGCTCCCCTGAGCGGCTCGACGCGTTCTGCTACGTGTCGGCGAGCCACAACCCGCCGGGTCATAATGGCGTAAAATTCGGCCTCGTAGACGGGGGTGTGTTGCCGGCGACAATCACCAAACAGCTCATAGCGACTCTCGTCGATGGCGCGGGTTCAGCCGCCGACATAGACGCCATGGCCGAGCTCGTGGCTTCGGTAGACGCCAGAACGGTATCGTCGCTGTA
>JAFGUM010000199.1 GCA_016938515.1 Spirochaetales bacterium
ACGTCGGTATTGAAGTCGAATATGAGCCTGGAGACGAACAGGGAGGTAAACAACGATGACATGTTACCAATCGCGAGACTTACCGCGAAGCCCTGGATAGCGCCGGTTCCCAGCTGAGACAAGAACAAGGCTGCGAGGATCGTCGTTATGTTGGAGTCCATTACCGCCCAGAACGCTTTGGCAAAGCCCGCGCTTATCGCCGCCTTGCGCCCCTTGCCGTCGCGCAACTCTTCCTTCATGCGCTCAAAGATGATGACGTTCGCGTCTACAGCCATGCCGATCGTCAGCACGAATCCAGCTATGGACGGCAACGTGAGCGTCAGATTGAACGCGGACAGTATCGAGAACATCAGGTAGAGGTTGAGAACCTGCGCTATCGCAGCGTTGATACCCGCACCTTTGTAATAGACGAGCATAAAGACGAACACAGCGACCAAGCCTATCAACACGGCGTTGCGACCCTGTAAAATCGCGTCCTCGCCGAGCGAAGCGCCTATCGCCTGCTGAGACTCAACGATAAGCTCGACCGGCAGCGCGGCGGACCGGAGGATGAGTGCCAGGTTGTTGGCCTCGTCTACATCAAACCCGGTAATCTTGACATTGGCCTGGATAGGCCCGGAAATTCGAGCGCCAGTACGAACCCGGTCATCGAGAACGACGGCCATGGTCTTGTCGACATTCGCGCTCGTCAGGGTGTAGAAGATGTCGCCACCTTCTTTATCAAGGCTGAAGACAACCTCCGGCTGACCGGTAATGGGGTCTGACGACACGGTTGCGCTCTCGATGTGGTTGCCATCAAGCCCGGGCTCGGTGGTAATTACCATGTACCTGCCGGTCCATTCGTCCAGACCGTACTGATCTTTGGTATAGTACTTCCGAACCATGGTGCCTTCGGGGATTACGGAGGGGTCGCTGAGGTTGTAGGAATCATCGATGGCAAGCGGGTTGGCTTCCAGGTACGTGGTAAGGGCCCCGGTCGCGGCTTCGTCGACGATATGAAAAGCCAGCTTGCCACGCCCCATGATGATGCCGTTGATGCGTTCGGGATCGGCGGCACCGGGTATTTCGACGTAAATACGGTCATCTCCCTGTCGGCGGATAACCGGTTCGGTAAGGCCGAACTTGTCTATGCGGTTATTGAGGACTTCCACGGCGCGCACGACGGCGTCGTCGCGTTCAGCCGGGGAGAGCTCCCTGCCCATTTTGGTCGCGAGAGCGTCCAGATCGGCCCTGATTATTACAGACATGCCACCAGACAGGTCGAGACCAAGCTGAACAGCACTCCCGTGCAGCTTCTTGAGCGAAAGAACGCGTGTTCGATGGTAAT
>JAFGUM010000200.1 GCA_016938515.1 Spirochaetales bacterium
AATTGAGCAGACGTACAGGCGACACGAGGAGTTCTCAATGATTTTTATGATGAACGAAGCGGCCACCGCCGTCGAGACCAGGGGGCGTACGGTTGGCGATATACTCGCGGAGCTCGACGAGCACGCCGAGACGATGGGAGACATCATAGTCGAGGTGCGCCTTGACGGCGTGGCACTGTCTCCGGACCAGCTCGCCGAGATTTCTGGCCAGGATGCCTCTGGTTCTTCCACGGTGGAACTTGTTTCAGAACCAGCCGCGGCCATGAAGTCCCGGGCGCTTGAAACGCTGCTCGAGTTGGTGAGCGCGGCGGCCGCCTTTGCGGCGGCCGACTCCGCGTCTGCCGCTGACGCTTCCGCGCTTGGTGCCGCCATGGACGCGTGGCGATCGTTCAGCGAGGCGTTTTCCGGTCTCTTTTCCGCTGAGGAGCTGTCTTTTATAGACGCGTACGGGGCAACCTTGTCAGCAGCGGCGGCAGCTGATAGCCCGGCAGGCGCTCGAGAAAGCACACGCTCGCTCGCTGACAAGCTGGTGGCGTTCTTCGGCGAGCGCCTCGCCGAGCTACAGGAACCTCGCGCGGCGATGCTGTCCGCGGCTCGCATCTTCGACGCGATCAAGGATGACCTCTCAGAGGTACCGGTGCGACTGCAGACAGGCAAGGACGCCGAGGCCATGCGCACCATGGTTCTCGCCGTTGAGCTCGTAAACAAGATGGTGCGCATCATGCCCGTTCTGACGCGAACGGCATCGGCTGTACCGCTGGAGATAGGTGGAACCCCCGTAGCCGAGTTCTACGGTAGTTTCAACGACGTACTGAGAGAACTCGCAACCGCTTTTGAAAACAAGGACAGCGTACTGATAGGAGACCTCGCCGAATATGAGATTCGCCCGAGGCTCCAGTCTTTCTTCGACGCCGTTAGATTGTCGATGGCCACACCATGAGCACGACGAGCTTGGGAACCATCCTGCTGGCGCAGATGTACTGGAAGCAGGAAGATCCAGTCGGAGAACGCATATTCTTTGGCTTCATCATAGCGATAGTCGTTATTTCAATCATATCAGCTATCGTCAACAGACTGAGAAGCGGCAAGCCAGCCGCATCACGATCGGGTTCTTCGTTCAGCCGCAGCGCCTTCCGGCGCCGTGCTGAAGAACGCGGCTTCTCGTCAGCGGAAGCTGAATTTCTGGAGTACTACGCGCGCAAGCTAGCCGTCTCCAGCCCGCAAGCGGTGTTTGGCACCAAAGCCCAGCTCGACGCTTTTATGAAAAACGCATTCAAGTACATAGAGCGGCACGCGGAAACAGAAGCGTTGGCAGAGGAGCAGAAGCACCAGCTGTTCGCTATCAGGGAGTCTCTAGGGTCCCGTCTTAGTTCCGGCACGGCCATCCGCTCCACGCGCCAGCTCAAGCCGCGCACACCCCTATCCATCGTCACGTCAAAAGAGTCGCACTACTCATCCGTTCTCGTCATCAATGAATCCAGGGCGCTGTACCTTGAGCCTGCGCTTGATGCCTTTGGTCAGGCCATCAAGTTCTCGTTTGGCACCAAGCTGACGCTCTATTTCTACTCGGGAAACCACGTCGGATACAACTTTCAGTCTCGCTCCAAAGGTATGGTAGACATAGACGGCAAGCGATTTCTGTCCATTGCGCACAGCGACCGCATCAAACCCCTGCCCGCGCGCAGAAATCAGAGAACATCGGTGCACATTTCCGGCAGGTTCTACCTCGTACACGTTCGCGCGGCCAAGGACAAGGGCAAGGTCGTCAAGACCGTCCAGGTGGAACGGGCAGCCGTAGCGGGCATAATCGTAGACCTGTCTGGTGGCGGTCTGTCCATGCAGACGATGAGCCCTGCCAACGCGGGCGAATTCGTCAAGGTGGACTTTGACCTTGGCGCCGGTCCGCGCTCGGCGTACGCGACCGTCGTTCGCGTCAGCAAGACGCGTAATGGCGCGCTTATGCACATGAAATTCGTTCGCGCTACCCGGAAGATGATAAACGAGATAAGATCAGTCGTGTACGGGTACGACTAGTTAAACCTACCGCCCTTGACCGGGAACGGTTTATGACAATACACTTTTCCGCATGAAGATAGTTGACCTTTCAAACATCCTGCGAAAGCAGACGCACATCTATTACCGCAGGGAATTCAAGGCCGACGCGACGATAGAAATCATGGATCGCACACGAACGATTCCCATCGAGTTCGTACTGGAACACAAGCCCACGGGGGGCGTTGAAATAAACACCACCCTGGGAGAGAGCGTGGAGTATCCTCTGGTGCCTCTGTTATCCATGCTCAAGACCTACATCGGTGACCTGGACAAACGGGGGGCGCTACCCTGATTGCCGTTACCTGCGCTACAGTTGCCGACACCGAAGCTCTGGGCGAGAAGCTGGGAGCCATAGCCAAGAAGGGTACGGTCATAGCGCTCAGGGGTGGGCTCGGGGCGGGAAAAACCGTGCTGTGCAGGGGCCTGGCGCGAGGGCTGGGCGTGGAAGCCCCCATTACGAGCCCTACCTACACGCTCATCAACGAGTACGAAGGTACACTGCCCTTCTACCACTTTGACGCGTATCGGCTATCATCCGCGGAGGAACTGGACCAGCTGGACGCCGACCGATACTTTTTCGGGGATGGTGTGTGCGCGGTTGAGTGGAGCGAGCGAGTGGCTTCTGCGCTGCCGGCTGCTGCGGCGGTGGTTGAAATACAGCCAGAAGCTGATGGTTCGCGAGCCATAACGATTATAGGAGCAGCGTTCGAGGAGGCGCTCCGGTGAACGTCCTGGCGATAGACTGCTCGACAGACATACTGTCCGTAGGTGTCGGACGGGGTCTTGATGCCGCCGGGCGGAGCCCCGGCGCGCCCAAGCACCCGTATAGAGAGGAGTCGGGACACGGCCACGCGCATGGCCCCGGCTTCGTTGGCGTGTCGATTGACGCGGGTTTCAGGCACGCGGAGCGCGTCATGGGTGCAGTGGACTACTGTATTGCAGAAGCAGGGCTACGTCCCGCTGACCTGGACCTGCTCGCGTGCGCGGGTGGCCCCGGCTCGTTTACCGGTCTGCGCATCGGTATGGCTACGGTCAAGGGGCTGGCGCTGGGTCTTGGCAAACCGTTTGTTACGGTACCAACCCTTGACGCGCTGGCGGCGGACTGGCAGGGAGCGGTTCCTGTAGTAGTACCCATCATAGACGCGAAGAGAGGCCGCTTTTATTTCGCCGTGTACGAACGGGGCAGCCTCGTGGCAGGCCCCTTTGACGACGGCCTCGAACGTCTGTTGTCGCTGGTCGATTCGTACCCGGAAGTAGTGTTTGCTGGCCCCGACGCAGACATGCTTGAAGCCACCATAGCCGAACGCCCGGGGTTCAGCGCTGTTACAGAGCGCAGGCGTTCTCCCATAGCGGCCATGACAAGGCTGGCGGTTTCAACGCTCGCTTCACGCGGCCCCTGCCCCATGGACGCTGGACTCGAGTACCTGCGCCCGAGCGACGCTGAAGAAGCGACACTCGCACAGGCAGCCAGCGCCAAGGCCGGGCTCAGTACTGTCGGGGTGATACGATGAG
>JAFGUM010000201.1 GCA_016938515.1 Spirochaetales bacterium
CCCGAATGGGCCGTTGCGTACCTGGCCATCCTGTTTGCCGGCGCTACGGTTGTACCCATAGACTACCAGATTACTGCCAGGGAAATTGAGAATATCATCCGGGCATCAGACGCCGTCGCCCTGTTCGTGGATGAGGAAAAGTTTGATGCTCTCGATCCCGCTACGCTCGGGCTGTCAGCTCGCTGGTCCCTGTCAAGGAAAAAGCCCGGATACGCCTACGACCTGGCCCCGGACGGCCCCGTTCCGGCCATTATCCCCGCGGCCGAGTCGGACCTGGCCGCCATTCTGTTTACCAGTGGTACCACCGGCACGCCCAAGGGCGTCATGCTCACGCACGCCAACCTGGTTTCAGACTGCTTCCTCGCCCAGGGCAACCTGGACGTCTACCACACCGACGTCTTCTACGCGCTGCTCCCGATCCACCACTCGTACACGATGCTCGCTGTCTTCATAGAAGCCATATCAACCGGCGCCGAGCTCGTATTCGGCCAGCGCATGGTCACGAGCGCCATACTCAAAGAACTCAAGGAAGCCAGGGTAACGATGTTCCTCGGCGTGCCGTTGCTGTTCAACAAGGTGCTCGCGGGCATACTCAAGGGCATCAAAGCCAAAGGCCCGCTCGTAAGCGGCCTCCTGAGCTTCCTGATGGCCGTGTCGGGCTTCATAAAGAAGGTGTTCAAGGTCAATCCGGGCAAGACCATGTTCGGGTCGGTACTCGACAAGGCCAGCCTCCGCACCATTCGCATATGCATATCAGGTGGCGGCCCGCTGGCTCCAAGCGTCTTTAAGAAGTACAACCAGCTGGGCATAGACTTCGTGCAGGGCTATGGCCTTACAGAAACGAGCCCCATCATCACGCTCAACCCCGTGGAAGCGTACAGGGAAACGAGCGTAGGCAGGATAATTCCCGGCGTCAAGATGAAGATACTCAACCCAGACTCAGACGGCCGCGGGGAGATTGCCGTGCAGGGTCCCATGGTCATGCGGGGGTACTACAAGAACCAGAAGGCAACCGACGAAGTGTTTACAGAGGACGGCTGGTTCAAGACTGGCGACGTGGGCTACATGGACGCCGACGACTACGTCTACCTTACCGGACGAGCCAAAAATCTCATCGTCACCGAGGGGGGCAAGAACGTGTACCCCGAAGAGATAGAAAACCGGTTCCAGCTGTACACCGAGATAGAGCAGATCATGATACAAGGCCACGTATTAGACGCAGATCAGCACGTGGAAGGCATAGAAGCGCTCATATACCCGAACAGGGAATGGCTTGATCAGGAAGCTGCCAGGACGGGTACCGCGTGGACCGGCGCGGCTATCGAGTCGCACATGCGCTCGGTCGTGGACAAGGTCAACGCGACGATGCTGCCGTACTCGCGCATAGACAAGATAACGATACTGGACCAAGCGCTGGAAATGACGACAACCAAGAAGGTAAAACGCTTCGTGGCTCAACCCTGAGTGCGATAGAGAAGACAATTGGGCCACGGAGCCAGCGCGAGCAGTGCGGAGCGCTGGGAGGTAGTATAAGATTAACAAAGAGGATAAGAGAATAAGAGACAGGAAAGAGAAGACAATTGGGCCACGGAGACACGGAGACACGGAGATAG
>JAFGUM010000202.1 GCA_016938515.1 Spirochaetales bacterium
GGACAGAGCTCGCGCCGGCGGGGACAGAGCTCGCGCCGGCGGGGACAGAGCTCGCGCCGGCGGGGACAGAGCTCGCGCTGCTGGGGACAGAGCTCGCGCTGCTGGGGACAGAGCTCGCGTCAGCGGGGACAGAGCTCGCGCTGCCGATGGTTGTAAATCCGGCGGCAGAAAGTTCCCTGGCCAGCGCTGCCTCCAGCGATGCGGCGAACGATGCGGCTTCAGCGGGGTACGGCGCTACGACGATGACTATGGAATTGCTTTCAGTTCCGTTGCCTGTTTGGGCAAACGCCATCGAGCCGACGGCAGACGCCAGCAACAACACCAAAGCCAATCGGAACAATGCTGCCGCGGAATGTTTGAACCCACGTCGTGCTCGGTGCGGCGACGTGTTCATTTTTCGTGTAAAACCTCGACGCCATCCCAATTGTCCGGCGGGGGATCAACAGTGTAGCGAGCGCATCGTTCCGACATCATCGTGGAGGCGAAGTCGTCTGAGCCGAGCGCGTGGGTCACCGAGCGGAACAGTTCGGTGGCTTCACGGAAACGGCGACCGTAGTACAGGCGCATGGCTTCCTCGTGCGTTTCCCACGCGCGTGCTTCGGCGTCGGTTAACGAACGGCGTGCCGTATAGATGCGAACACCCTTCGTCTTGCCCTTTACCGCGACAGAATCGATAAGCCGACACGGGAACGCGTCCTTCACGTGCCCGTGCAGAAATTCGGAGAAAATGAGTGGCTGATGGTACGGCTTGGTAAGGCCCTCGAGCCTGGACGCCAGGTTTACCGTATCACCGATCACCGTGTAGTCCATCTTCTTGTCGCAGCCGATGTTGCCCACCGTAACCGTGCCGTAGTTGATTCCGACGCCTATCTTGAACTCGGGTTTGCCGAGCCGCCGCTGGTGCTCGTTGAAGCGGTCTAGTTCCTCGGTCATTTCCATCGCCGCGAGCACCGACTGCACCGCGTCGTCGTCGTGCCGTATCGGCGCCCCGAAGAATGCCATGATCGCGTCGCCGATGTACTTGTCGATGACGCCGTTCCTGTTCATGATGATGTCGACCATCGAGCTGAAATAGCGGTTGAGCGAGTTTACGAGGTCATCTGGCTGCATGGATTCAGAGATCGTGGTAAACGACCTGATGTCCGAGAACAGGATGGCCAGTTCGCGGTTCTCTCCGACGAGCATCGCTTCCGGGTTCTGGAAGAACCTGTCGATCAGTTCCTGCGGCACGAATTTCTGGAAGATATGCCTGATCTTCTCTTCCTTCTTCTGCGCCAGCACCGTTTCAAACGCGTATTTCTTGATCTGGTCGTAGGCTTTCTGCAGTTCATCAAGCATGATGTTGAAGGTATGCGACATCGTGCCTATCTCGTCGGGGAATTGCACCTCGACCCGTTCCGATAAATCGCCGGAATCGATGATGCGACGCATCGCGGTGACCATCGAGGCCAAGGGTGCCGTCATGTACCGCACGAACAGCAGCACGAGCGTAGCGGCGACGACGAGCGACACGATTAGTATTGTCATCGTGCTGCGGGTGATGGATTCTACATCGCCATAGAACGCCGCGCGTTCCTCCGCCACAATCATGTACCACCTAAATGGCCCGAAGGGGAATCCGGAGATCACCCGCTCCACGCCACCTATCGTAACCGTCTGGAATCCCTTCGCTCCGGCTTTGAACAGGTTTGCCAGCCCCGCAGCTTCCGCTTCTTCGGCTTCTATTGACGATGTACGCGACGCTATACTGCCGTCTTCCCGTACCGCCAGTATAACTTCTGTGGCGCTGCGGACTATAGACCGGGCGAACGACTCGACGCCGGCTTGCGCGGCGGCAACCATGTCCGGCCTGTCAGCCACGTCGTTCTCGACGAGTAGATTCCACTGGCTCTCGGCATATTTTTCGAGCTCGGATGCCTTGAAGTCCAGAAACTCGGTCGCGACCCGCGTTACCGCCCTCGTCGCGACGATCTGGCTGGACATGCCCGCGAGCACGATGGCCACGAGGAGAATGGGGAGGACGACGAGTACGATCTTAAGTCGTATGCTCACGCTTTAACTATACACGAAAACGGCGCGACTTCAATGCTCCTGGTTTCTAGATGCTGCCTCAGTTTTCCAGAATGGTTATCTCCACGCGCCTGTTCCTGGCCATTCCCGCTTCCGTGGTGTTGTCGGCTACAGGTTTTTCGGCTCCATACCCCATCACGGTTATAGACTCGGCGTCGCGGGCACCTAGCCTGATAAGCTCCTCGGCAACTGCCCTGGCTCGCTCCACCGACAGCTCCTGCCGCGCTTCCGCCGTACCGGCGAGCGCTGTATGGCCACCAACGAGAATGTCGCGGTTCGGAATACCCGCCAGGATTTCGGATATTTGCCTGATTTTGGCGAGCTCTTCGGGGCGAAGCCTGGCTGAATCGGCTTCAAACTGTATGTTCTCAATGCTTATGGTCACGCCGCGTTCGTCGCTGCTCACGCTCACGTCGTCTAGATCCGCTATTGCTTCGCGTACCTCTTTTTCAAGACCGGCGCGATCCATCAGCTCGGCTTCCACTATTTCAGAGCTGGCTACGCCGCGGTACTCTACGGTTCTGCCGTCTGAAAGGTCAAACACGAATTTAAACGTCTCCTCGTATCCGGCGAGGCCTCCGCGGGCCTTGTCCCAGTACAGGGTTTGGCTGGAGTAGCCCGCGATCTGTATCGGGTATACCTGTGCAGGCACGCGTGGGCGTTTGGGCTGGACAAAGACCGTATAGTCGGCCTTGATGATCTGCACGGGCTTGTCATGGAAGTTGCCGGCGCCTTCGTAGCTGTATCGTACGTCTATGGGTATGACGTATGGCTCCGCGATGCCAAAATCGTCGCGAAAATCGTGGCGCTCCTCGGCGGGAGCGTTCCATGTGTCACCCGGCTTGATGTCTTTGGCGGGGAACGTCGGAACGTGGCGAACCGTGGGCATATAGTATTCGGAGCCAATCTCGTAGCGCCCGGCAGGTGTGTGCCAGTATTCCGAATGGTACATTTTGTCCGCAACGTAGGCATATCCGCCTTCGTATCGTACACTCGTCGTAAAATCGCCTTTGAGAAGGGCCGCGCCGTCTGTGCGTGTGTCGGCCACGTTGAAAGCTATCCGGTTTACTATGCGGGCTGAATGCGAATAGCGTCGGTTGATGTAGACGTCTTCGTCTACGCTGGAAAGAACGCGATACTTGTCGCCCGTTGTATAATCGAAACGGAATTCATCGGCTCCCGCGGCAAAGGTAGCGCATGCGGCCAGGGCGAGTGCCGCCAGGGTCTTCGCCACCCTTCTGGGTATCCACGCCGAGAAGCTGGTTATCGGGTTCATTCGCGCAACCTCCAGGTGTTCTCCTTTTAGTATCGGCATGACTTACCCTCCACCCGCGCTTCAGGCGCCCTGCGCTATCAGGCCCGCTGCCCCAGGCACGACGCCGCTGTATTGATCTCCACAAAGTTGGTGGTCTCGCTCTGACCCGGCGAGCCGCCGATGATGGCGACGAGATCCCCGGTTTCTATAGAGCCGCTCGCTACGAGGCGTTCGAGTGACCTGGATACGAGCTGATCGGTGGTGTCAGGTGCCGTAGAAAGTTCCGATAGCACTCCGAACGTCAAGCTCAGCGACCTCACCGTTTCCGCTTTCGGGCTGAACGCGTATATGGGAACGTGGCTGCGATAACTCGCGATCAGCCGTGCTATGCGGCCAGATTCAGTATCGGCGATTATGGCCCGTATCGGCAGTTCGAGGGCGCTGAGCGCGACGCCACGCGCCAGGTAGTCGCGCACCGGGTTGGTCGTTGCGTCCGCGAGCACCGGTTCACGCCGCGGTTTCTGACTCTCCGCCTGCACGGCGATACGCGCCATCGTCCGCACTGATTCCAGTGGGTACGCGCCAAAGGCGGTTTCTCCGGACAGCATCAACGCGTCCGTACCGTCGAACACGGCGTTGGCTACGTCGGAGACTTCGGCTCGCGTTGGCCGCGGGTTGTCTATCATGGTGTGCAGCATCTGCGTCGCCGTTATAACCGGCTTGGCTTTGCGAACGCACGCTTCTATTATGGTTTTCTGGATGCCAGGCAGGCGCTCAAACGGTATTTCTACGCCGAGGTCTCCTCTGGCTACCATCACGCCATCGGCAAACTCGAGAATTTCCGGCAAGTTCGTAACGCCCTGTATGTTTTCTATTTTGGCGATGATTCGCGCCTTGCTGCCATAGCCATCCAGGATTCTGCGCACTTCGAGCACGTCGTTTTTGTTTCTGACAAATGAATGAGCTACGAAATCAATGTCGTTTGCGGCCACGAATTTCAGGTACTCGCGGTCTTTATCGGACAAGGCCGGAATTTTTAGCGGGATGCCGGGTGCGTTGACGCTCTTGCGGTTTTTAAGCGTGCCGTCGTTGAGTACTTCGCAGAGCAGCATGCCATTGGCCGCGTTTTTTACGGCCAGCTCTATCGCCCCATCGTCTATGAGGATGCGCGCTCCAACGGGTACCTCGGTTGCGAAACCGTCATAGGTTACGGCAAAGCCCTTGCGCACGTCGTCTACCTTGGGGATGGTCACCGTTTCCCCGGTCGTAAGCTGCAACGGTTCCGGCAGATCCCTGACGCGGACTTCCGGCCCCTTTGTATCGACGAGGATGCCTATCGTATCTGAAACGGCTCGAATGTTGGCAACGACCCGTGCCGAAGCCTCGGGCGTCTGGTGCGCCGTATTAAGCCGCACCACGTTCATGCCTGCTTCGTACAGGCTGCGCAGGAATTCGGGTTCGCAGTGTGAGTCGGAAATGGTGGCGACGATCTTCGTCAGCTTTTTCTGGTTCATGCTCCAAGTATGCTGGAATGAAGCGTGAATGTGAATACGGGCACCAATCATCTCGTCTGTGAAAAGTTTTATCAACAGGAATAAAAATAAATAGATAAGTTTTTATTTTAACTATATGGAATGGTCATGCCGACGATTCGCCGTGTTCTCGCGGTGTTACTACATCAAAAAACTTGACGATTCGGAATAGCTACCATAGACTCGCGAATGGCGGAGTGGAGAGTGTTCGCTCTGGACAATCAGGGAGGCGCAGGGAGACTCGGAGACCATCCATCTCATTGTATGCTTCGGACAGGCAAACGCGCGCGTTGCGCGCCACACGGAATTTACCCGTTTTCAGTTTCCAGGAGGAACGTCTATGAGGAATAGGTTATTTCTGATCATGTCGATTCTGGTGCTCGTCAGTCTCGTGTTCGCGAGCTGCGGTGCGCCGGAAGCCAAGGTGATCAAGATCGCGACGCAGAGCCCGCTGTCGGGTGGTATGTCCGCGGTCGGCACCGACATAAAGAACGGGGCGCAGCTGGCTATCGAACAGCTCTCTGGCCCGCTCACCGCCATGGGCTTCAAGGTTGAACTGGCAGCGTTCGACGATCAGGGCAACCCCGATACCGGTGTCGCCAACGCCAAGAGCATCGTCTCCGATCCGGCTATCCTCGTCATTGTGGGCCACTACAACTCTGGCGTGCAGATTCCCGCCTCGGAAGAGTATCACGCCGCGGGCCTTGCCAACGTATCTCCCGCCAACACCAACCCGAAGGTCACTGACCGCGGCTACCCTGAAGTAAGCAGGATCTGCGGACGCGACGACGTTCAGGGTTCTGTCGGCGCCCAGTTCGCCAACAGCAAGGGCATCAAGAGCGCGTACGTCCTCCACGACAAGACCGCTTACGGCCAGGGCATCGCCGAGTACTTCAAGCGCGAGTCCGAGAACCTCGGCATCAAGGTGTTGGGTTTTGCGGGTACCGAAGAAAAGGCCAACTTCGACTCGATACTGTCCCCGATACTCGCCGCGAATCCTGAGGCAATCTACTTCGGCGGTATGTTCGACCAGGCCGCTGTGCTCTTCAAGCAAGCCCGCCAGAAGGGCTACATGGGCATGTTCATGTCCGATGATGGTTTCGACTCGTCAGACGCCGCCAAGATTGGCGGAGCCAGCCTGCTCGAAGGCGCTGGCACGTACTACTCGACGGTAGCCGGCCCCGCGGCCGCGTATCCCGGCACGGCCAAGTTCCAGGCTGACTTCAAGGCCAAGTTTGGTTCCGAGCCCCAGCCCTTCGCGGCGCAGTCGTACGATTCAACGGCTATCGCCCTCAAGGCCATCGAAACCGCCGCGCTGGCGGCTGACAAGAAAATGCCGACGAGAGAATCGGTCGTCAAAGCCGTTCGCGCCATCAAGGATTTCCCCGGCATAACCGGTACCTTCACGTTCAATGCCAAGGGTGACCTTGCCAAAGCCAAGTACTTCATCATCCAGGTAACCTCTGGCGACCCCGCCAACTGGTCAAAGAACAAGATCGACAAGATCCTGGACATCGCACCGCCGCAGTGATCGGCTAAGTAGCTCAATACTCCTCGCCCTCGCGCCTGCGGGGGCGAGGGTCATCATGGAGGCCATATGCGGCGATTGATTAAATCCAACGCCTTGCGGGAGTTGCTACTGCCGCTCGGCCGGATGGTCGTGTTCGTACTCGGAGCGGGGGCTCTGCTCTCCGCCGTCATGCTCGTGCTCGCGCTGTTGTTCCGCGGGTCCGGAGCGGACAAGTTGCTGTTGTCGACGCAGAACGTAAACATCGTTTTCTATACCCTGTCCAACCTGCCACAGGTGTTCATGGATGGCATGACGCTGGGCTTCGTATACGCCGCAATAGCGCTCGGATACACCATGGTCTACGGTGTTCTCGAGTTTATCAATTTTGCTCACAGCGAGATCTTTGCCATCGGCGCGTTTGCCGGTGTCGAGTTCCTCATCATAATAGAAAAGTTCGGGGCCTTTACCAACGCTGGTTCGTTTGGTCCCTATGTGTACCTCACCCTCGCTCTGGCCGTGGGCATGGTAGCGGCTGGCGGCGTCGCCGTACTCATAGAGCGACTCGCGTACAGACCGCTCCGTGGCGCTCCGCGCCTCGTGCCGCTTATCTCGGCTATTGGTGTCTCGTTTGCCCTGCAGGATATCATCCGCCTCGCGGAAAGCCTGACGACCGGGCAGTTCTACCGCGTTATCCCCACGTTCGGAAACTTCGACGACCGTATCCCGCTGTTCAGCATCAATACGGGCGCCGCTCCCATCAATGTGGATATTCAGGTCAAATCGGTCGTGGTAATAGCCGCGGCTGTAATGATGCTCGTCGGCCTCAACTACATCGTCAACGCGACGAGAATAGGAAAGGCGATCAGGTCTGTCGCGCAGGACAGGAATACGGCTGCCATACTGGGCATCAGCGTCAACGGCATCATCGCCTTTACGTTCTTGCTCGGTGGTGCTCTCGGCGGCGCTGCCGGCGTGCTGTACGCGCTCAAGTTTACGCGCATAGACCCATTTGTAGGCTTTATGCCGGGTATGAAAGCCTTTACCGCGGCTGTTCTGGGCGGTATTGGCAACCTGACGGGAGCCCTGCTGGGCGGCATCGTGCTCGGCATGCTCGAGAGTTTTGCCGGTGCCTACCTGGGAACGTTTACCATGGGCAACTTCGGATCGGAGTACAAGGACATCATTGCGTTCTTCATCCTGATCATCGTCATCGTATTCCGCCCGTCCGGACTTCTCGGCGAGCAAGTCTCGCAGAAAGCGTAGGAGGCGCGCGATGAAAGCAAAACTACGTGCGGCCATCCATCAAGCCTGGGAGTACGCAAACCGTGGCAAAGCGCCGTACATCCTGTCGGTAGCCCTTGTCGTCATCGGATTCGTGCTCGTATACCTCAGCCCGCGGTCAATCCCGGCCTTCCTTGTTTTTGCCGCGGCGGCCGCGTTGCCGTATTTCCTCGACATGAAGCGGGCC
>JAFGUM010000203.1 GCA_016938515.1 Spirochaetales bacterium
GCCAACAGCATCATCCTCGCCGGCCTGACGCTCAAATTCTCGGGCATGCTCCGGTTTCTCGAACTGGGCGACAAGCGCCGCGAATTGATTCAGGTGGGAGTACTGACGCTCGCCACCGTTCTGCTCGGAGTATTCCAGTTCCTCATCCCCTCGGTTTTCGTCCGTCTGATCATTATCAGCGTCTACAATGTGATAATCGGAACACACGTAGTCGTTCTACTCATAGTCCGCTCCCACGACGAGCTAAAGAAACACACTGGACTGATAGCCTCGTTCTACGGTGCGTTCGCCCTCCTATACCTCATCCGCATCGTCGAATCCTTCGATGGCTTCTCGGGCATACGCTGGCTATCTTCCCCTAGTTTCTTCGAATCCGCGCTGATCATCGCCGACCTGGCCCTGCTCGGTGGAATTGCCGTTTCAGAAATGCTGCTGCTTCACGGCAAGCTCGAGTCGGAACTAAAGTCACTCGCGGGCGACCTGCGGCACGGCAACGACATCCTGCAACAGGAAGTGGTTCGCCGGATCAAGGCCGAACAGGAACTGCTGGCCATCAACAGGGAGCTGAGCATAACCCAGAGGGAAATCATGATTACCCTCTCGGAGGTCGTCGAATTCCGTTCCAAGGAAACAGCCCTGCACGTTGCCAGGGTGGGAAAATACGCCCGAACCCTGTGCCTGGCCATGGGTATCGACGAGGAGACAGCCCAACTGATCGGCGATGCCGCTCCGATGCACGATATAGGTAAAATCTCGGTTCCGGATGAAATCCTCAACAAGGCGTCCGGCCTGACCGAGGACGAGAAGGCGCTGATGCGGATGCACACTACGACGGGGTACCAGTTGCTGGGCAAGTCAGAGCGGCCGCTCATTAAAATAGGCGCCCTTATCGCCCTGGAACACCACGAACACTGGGATGGGGGTGGCTACCCGTACGGCAAAAAGGGGGAAGAGATATCCCTGGCCGGCAGAGTCGTGTGCCTGTGCGACGTCTACGACGCGCTGGCTGTGGCTCGGCCATACAAGGAACCCTGGGAATTACCGCGCATCCTGGAATTCATCCGCGCGGAAAAAGGCGCGATGTTCGATCCCGGCCTCGTCGATGCGTTCTTCCTGCACCTCGACGAGTTCCTCGAGATTTCCGAATTGCTGAAGGAACCCGAAGCAGCCTTTACATAGCCGGTGCGGTGTCCTCGTCCATAGCGCGCTCAATAATGGAGAACAGATCTTCATCGTCGAGCTCCAGACTCGGCGCGTCACTCACCGGCGCCTTGAGTATGCGCTCGGCGGCCATGCGCACACCGCGGACAAAGGCTGAGTCCGGGGCTGTAACGGCGAGCGGCGCGCGGTCGGATAGCGACGCTGATACGTAAGGATCGCGCATTATGTACGAAATGTACTCCATACCTATGCCCAGGTTGCGCGATGAGATCTCCCTGAGACGCTGAGCCAGCGTGGCATCCTCCTGGCCAGCGCCCATGTTGACGACGACCCGGGGCCTCAGGCGGGTAATCTCTTCCAGAGCCTTGGCACCCTTGGCACCACCTCCCGCCGCGAGCGACTCGGCAAAGGCCAGGAAGGTGTCCCCCTGCCCCTCAACCCTGTTTACCACGAATTCCGCTATGCGCTCGCGCTCCTCGCTTCCCTTGCTGAACGATCTGAACAGCAGGCGATAGGCGGCAGTCTTCAGGAAGGCGTATGCGTTGAGTATCGCCGGAATCTCCGGTGTCGTAACGACTATACCGTTGTGCGCCATCAGCCAGAAATCTATTATGTTGTAGGACGCACCGGCTCCGAGGTCGACGAGTACGTAATCAGCCGTCAGTTCCTGCAGTTCCTTCATGATACGACGCTTTGTAAAAAAGTCGAGGTTGGCCGTACCCGGGAGCAGGTTGTCTCCAGGCACCAGGAAGAGCCTGTCTATACCGGTTTCTACTACCAGGTTCTCAAGCTTTTTTTCTTTTTTCCATACGATGGAGCCCACACCGGGATGCTTGTTCCTGACGCCAAGGCAGGTGTGCAGGTTGGCTCCGCCGAGGTCGAGATCAACCAGAATGACAGTCTTGCCGTATCCGGCGAGTACCGTCCCCAAGTTGGCGGTTACAACCGTCTTGCCAACTCCGCCCTTGCCCGAACCTATAGGGATAAGTATTCCCACGTGCTCCTCCTCGACGATTACATGGCGGTATACCGTCACCGTGGCTGCGAAGCAACGCCAGGACGTTCTACCGGTATCGTTGATTGTAGGACGATTCTGCGCCTACCACAAGGTTGACATCGATCTTGTCGTCGAGCCGTTATAGGGTTACAGTACAATCATGAGACGGGTACCGTTACTCATCGTACTATTCGCCGCGGGCACGGCCTTTTGCCAGCACTCATCCCCGACGCTCAGCGTTGAATCGTTGCCCCAGGCTGGCTTGTGCTCACTGTCGGTGCGTAGCGACGACCGCGGCGCTGCGGTTCGCCTGGATCACCAGTACCGCGGCACGGTACCGCTTGACATGGCGGGTATAACTCCAGGCTCCCACCTTCTCGTATTGTCTAAATCAGGGTACTACGACGCGCAGATAACGTTGAGCCTCGCCGCGGACACAAAAACAACGGTAACCGTGTCGCTGGAGCCAAAAACTGGGTTTCTGCGCGTTGAAACCACGCCGGCAGACGCCACTGTCATTATAGATGGCACGCGCTACGACCCCGGCGTTATAGAAGTGCCTGCCGGCCTGCTCGACGTGGAAATTGAAGCCTTTGGGTTCATACGGCGCTCCTACTCAGTATACATACCCGAACGCATGTTTGCCGATATTACGGCTACTCTGGAACCTTCTCCCTTCGAAGCCGGAGACTTTGTCGTTTCCGGAGCCCACTTCAACCCCAGGAACGCGGGGCGGCGAGGTCAGGCGCGCGTATCGTTCAGCGTGAGCGCCACAGGCTCGGCGACCGCAATCATCGTAGACAGCGAGGGCTCTGAGTGGCAACGACTGGAACTGGGGCCTTTTGACGACTGGGCCCAGTCATTGTCATGGGATGGCCGCGACGAGCGGGGCACTCCTGCCCCGGACGGCGAGTACACGATGCTGCTCAGGGTGTTGCCGGGTGCGGGCGTAGAATCGTCGCAGAGCGAGTACTCGTTTAGCGCGGCACTGGTAGTGGACGCGCAGCTGATACTGTCACCAGTTGGCTCGTTTGGCGCGCTCCCTGGGTCGGTATGGGCGCCGAGTGGCCGCACCCCTGCCTACGACGGTGTCAGGATCGACGCCTACGGCCAGAGCATCTTCGACGAGGAGGCTCCCGGCGGGGCTACGGGCGCCTTTTCAATGAGTGCATCAATTTCGCTGGACAATCTTCTGGAAGCCGGGCTCGGGATGGAGATTGGCATTGACGGTAGCAGCGCCTTTGTGGCGGGCGCACGCGTGGCAACCCCGATTCAAGGGCCGTTGACCTTGTCGGCGCTGCTCGACGGCAGACTGGCGCTGGCGGCCACAGGCAATGCTTCAAGCTTCCGCGTCTGGCCCGTTCTGGGTATTGGCACGTCGTTTATCAACCTGGTGGTAGCGCCATTTGTGGCAGCGAACCTGGACGATGGCTTTGCGCTGCGTACCGGCGTGTCGGCAGCGATCAACGCTGGCGGCTACGAGACGAGCGCCTCGATTTCGGCTATGGCGACAAGCGGCGACCTCGCCGAGGGCCTGGCTATCGCGTGGCCACTGCGCAGCGCC